>CADBQM010000071.1 GCA_902796795.1 uncultured Eubacteriales bacterium | reverse complement strand
GTGCCCGGTACTGGAGATGGGCAGCCATTCCGTCACGCCTTCCACGATCCCCAGGATCAGTACGCGCAGCCAGTCTGTAAAACTCATGTCTTAAGCTCCCTTGATGTTCTTGATCTGCCAGTCGATCGGTTCCAGGCCGTTTTCTTCCAGGTACCGGTTCGTCCGGCTGAAGGGCTTCGACCCGAAAAAGCCCCGGTAAGCGGAAAGCGGCGACGGGTGCGGGGATTCGATGATGAGCCGCTTCGGATTCTTGATCAGCGCCTTCTTCTCTCCCGCCGGCCGGCCCCAGAGGATAAAGACCATCGGCCGGTCTTCTTCATCCAGGACGCGGATCGCCGCGTCCGTAAAGTTCTCCCAGCCGATCCCCCGGTGTGAAAAGGCCCGGTGGGCACGCACGGTCAGGATCGTATTCAAAAGCAGCACGCCCTGTTCCGCCCAGTGCGTCAGGCAGCCGTTGTCCGGGATATAACAGCCGAGATCGTCATGCAGTTCCTGATAGATGTTGACGAGGGACGGCGGGATCTCGATCCCGGGCTTCACGGAAAACGAGAGCCCGTGTGCCTGCCCCTCCTCGTGGTAGGGATCCTGGCCAAGGATCACGACGCGCACCTTTTCGAGCGGCGTCAGATGGAACGCCGTGAAGATCTCGCCGGAAGGCGGATAGATGCGGTAACCTGCATACTCTTTCCGTACGGTCTGGTACAGTTCTTTATAATAGGCCTTCCCGAATTCAGGCCGTAGTTTCTCCTCCCAGCGGCCCGTGATCGCTGCCATCTTCTTCCTCCTCTGCCTTGTCCAGTTCAAACCAGAAAACGACGCCGTTTTCCGTGTTGTAGACGCCGCATTCCTTCTTATGGGCGTCCATGATCGCCTTCACGATCGAAAGCCCGATGCCGGAACCGCCGTAGGCGCGTGTCCTGGCTTTATCGACTTTGTAAAACTTGATAAACACCTTGGAAAGCGACTCTTCCGGGATCGGTTCGCCGGTATTGAATACGCTGATCCTGGCGGACGCCGTCATCTCTTCCACAAAGATCCGGATGAGTCCCGGCGCCGCAAGATGGTTGAAAGCGTTCGAATAATAGTTGTTCAGGACTTCTTCGATCTTGAAGGGGTCGCCGGAAAGCATCAGGCTGTCCGGCCCTTCGATCCGGACTTCGGCCTGTTTTTCTTCGATCTGGCGGGAAGAAGCGCTCACGATCGAGCGGATCATCTCCATGATATCGAAGGCTTCGATCTCCAGTCCTTCATTCCCGAACTCCAGCTGGTTCAGCGTAGTCAGCTTTTTTACCATGCGGTCCATCTTCTCGGCTTCGTCCTGGATGACGTCCGTATAGTATTCCATGCTTTCTCTTTCATCCGGTGAAAGCTCTTTCAGGCCCTCTGCATAGCCGCGGATCAGCGCGATCGGCGTCTTCAGCTCATGCGAGACGTTGGCGATGAAGTCCTTGCGCATCTCGTCGACCTGTTCTTTTTCTTCAATATCCTCCTGGAGACGGCGGTTTGCCATCGTCAGCTGCAGGATCGTCCGTTCCAGCTGGGAGGACATCTCGTTCATGTTGTTGCCGAGATCGCCGATCTCGTCATGTTTGCTGCCGGTATAGCGGGCGGAGAAATCCAGCCGGCTCATCCGTTTGGAGATCTCCGAAAGCTGATAGATCGGCTTTGTGATCCGGTCGGTCAGGATCAGGATCAGGATACCGCCGATCAGCAGTGCCGCGAGCGAGATCATAATAAAATAACGGTTAGAAACCGTGTAGGCCCGGAAGATGTTTTCCAGCGGCATCGAAAGGATGAACTTTTTCTGCGTTCCGTTCGCGTCGCGCATGTAGCCGTAGATCTCCAGATAGCGGCGTTCACTGTCCGGTACCGTCACCCGCTGCAGCGTATAGTTCTCTGCCGCCTCGACGACGGTGACGACCCCGCTCGGGTTCTTGTTCAGCAGGTTCTCCTGCAGCCGGGTCAAAAGAAACTCCCGTTCATACTGAGAGACCATCTGGTCGGTGATGACCATGAACTCCCAGTCTTCGTTGCCCTGCAGCGCAAAGCTCGTATTCCGTTCCACCTGTGCGCGCGAGATGACTTCCTTCAGGTCGTCGGCATCAGAGTCCCGGTCCTTTACAAGGTCCGCGAGCTCCAGGTATACCGCTTTCATGCCGTTCTCGCTGGAACGGATGTAATAGCGGTTCCAGAAAAAGAGGTTCATCAGGTAAAAGGCAGCGATCACCAGCGCCATCGCCGAAAAATAGACCAGCATGACGCGTGCCTTCAGTGAGAGTACGAACCGCTTCTTCCCTGTTTTCATTTCCTTACGGCCTTATGCTTCCGCTCCCTGCGGCACCTCGAACTTATAGCCGACGCCCCAGATCGTGCGGATATAATCTTCCTTTCCCTTCATCTTGCTTCTCAGCTTCTTGACGTGGGTATCGATCGTCCGGGCATCGCCGAAATAATCATAATTCCAGACGCTGTTCAGGATCTTCTCCCGGGAGAGCGCGATCCCCTGGTTCTCTATAAAATAGGTCAGGAGCTCGAATTCCTTGAAGGAAAGCTCGATACGCTCGCCGTCGATCGTCACTTCATGCGCTTTCTTATCAACGACGATGCCGCCGGCGGAAAGCACGTCTTCGTTTGTCAGGTGATAGCGCCGGAGCACCGCTTCAACGCGTGCCGCGAGCAGCTTCGGGGAGAACGGCTTGGTCACGTATTCGTCCACACCCAGACGGAAGCCGTTCAGTTCGTCCTGCTCCTCGCCCTTCGCGGTCAGCATGATGACCGGCACGTCAGAATACTGCCGGACTTCTTTCAGTACCTGGAAGCCGTCCATTTTCGGCATCATGACTTCCAGCAGGATCAGGGAGATCTCCTTGTCCTCGAAGAAACGTTCCAACGCTTCCTCGCCGTCCGCGGCTTCCTTGACGATATAGCCGCGCCGGGTAAAGAAATCCTTTAAAAGCTTGCGCATCCGCTCTTCATCGTCCGCCACAAGAATCTTGATCTGTTCCATCTTTCCTCCGACTTATCAATGTTTCTTCGAGATGGTGCTCCGCTTCCTGAGCAGCGGGTCCAGGATCTTCTTCCGGATCCTCAGGTGCTCCGGCGTGATCTCCAGAAGCTCGTCCTGCTCGATAAAATCCATGCACTGCTCCAGGCTCATGATCTTCGGCGCGGTAAGCCGGAGCGCGTCGTCCGAACCGGAAGCACGGGTATTGGTGAGTTTCTTCGTCTTGCAGACGTTGACTTCGACGTCTTCCGGCCGTCCGGTCTGGCCGATCACCTCGCCGGCGTATACCTTTTCCCCGGGTCCGATGAAAAGCGTCCCGCGCTCCTGTGCGTTGAACAGGCCGTAGGTGATGCTCTCGCCGCTTTCGTAAACGATGATCGACCCCTGCTTCCTGTAGCTGATATCCCCGTGATACGGTTCATAGCCGTCAAAAATACTGTTCATGACGCCGCTGCCGCGGGTGTCCGTCAGGAAGTCGCCGCGATAGCCGATGAGCCCGCGGGACGGTATCTGGAACATCAGGCGGGTAACGCCCTCGCCCGCCGTGCCCATGGAAAGGAGCTCCCCTTTGCGCTGCGCGAGCTTCTGGATCACGGCGCCGGCGTATTCATCCGGCACGTCGATGTAGACCTGCTCCATCGGTTCCAGCACATGGCCGCGCTCGTCGGTCTTCGTGATGACTTCGGGCTTGGAGACTGCGAATTCATAGCCTTCCCGGCGCATATTCTCGATCAGGACCGACAGATGCAGTTCGCCCCTGCCGGAGACCTTGAAGCAGTCGGTATCCTCCGTTTCTTCCACACGCAGGGAGACGTCGGTGTTCAGTTCCCGGAAAAGGCGGTCTCTTAAATGGCGGCTCGTGACGTATTTTCCTTCCTGTCCGGCCAGCGGTGAATCGTTCACGAGGAACTGCATCGAGATGGTCGGCTCCGAGATCTTCTGGAAGGGGATCGGTTCGGGGCGCGCGGGATCCAGGACGGTATCGCCGATCTGGACGTCCGAGATGCCGGAGATCGCGACGATATCGCCGAAGCGCGCTTCCTGCACCTCCACGCGGGAAAGGCCGTCGAACTGATAGAGCTTCGAGATCCGGATCTTTTCATTCTTGGAAACGTCGTGCGCGTTCATGAGCAGGCAGTCCTGCCCGACGGCAAGGCGCCCGTCTTCGATCTTCCCGATACCGATACGGCCGATATATTCGTTGTAGTCGATTGTGGAGATCAGGACGCGGACCGGTTCGTCCGCTTCCCCTTCCGGCGCCGGGACGGCACTCAGGATCGTCTCAAAGAGCGGCTTCATGTCCTGCTTCGGATCGTCCGGATCCAGGAGCGCGTAGCCCCCTTTCGCGGAGGCAAAGACAAAAGGCGCGTTCAGCTGCCGTTCGTTTGCCTCGAGGTCCATCAGAAGCTCCAGCACTTCATCGACGACTTCTTTCGGCCGCGCTTCCGGCCGGTCGACTTTATTGATGCAGACGATAACGTCGAGCGACAGTTCGATCGCCTTCTTCAGGACGAAACGGGTCTGCGGCATCGGGCCTTCAAAGGCATCGACGACGAGCACGACACCGTTCACCATTTTGAGCACGCGCTCGACTTCCCCGCCGAAATCCGCGTGGCCGGGGGTATCGATGATATTGATCTTGGTCCCCTTGTACCAGACCGCCGTATTTTTGGAAAGGATCGTGATCCCGCGTTCACGTTCGATGGCATTGGAATCCATCACCCGTTCCTGGATCTCCTGATTCTCCCGGAAAACGCCGCTCTGCTTCAGCAGGCAGTCGACCAGCGTCGTCTTGCCGTGGTCGACGTGCGCAATGATCGCGACGTTTCTCACATCTTCTCTCTTCAAAGGAATGCCTCCCTGTCAGTCATCGAATATTTCTGTTTTCCCAGCATCCGTCACGAAAAGGACTTCTTTTTCCTTCTCTGCGGAAAGCCGGCCTGAAAATGCGTCCGTGGACCGCTTCAAAAAGCTCCCGGCTTTTTCGTTCGGCAGAAGAAAGCGGATCCCGACGCTGTCCGTATAAACGGTCTCCAGCACCGGCAGCCCTTCTTCCTTCAGCATATATTGCAGTTTGCCGAGCCTGCTGTAATCGCAGCTTAAGGTATAGATGCCGCCGGGCTGCTTCAAGAGGATCGTACTGTCGTTTACCGCGTCGGCCGCCGCAGAAGAATAGGCGCGGGAAAGGCCGCCGGTCCCGAGTTTCGTTCCGCCGAAATAGCGGATCACGAAGACCGCCGCGTTCAGGGCGCCGCTGCCGCGCAGTACGTTCAGCATCGGCAGGCCGGCCGTTCCCGAGGGTTCGCCGGCATCGGTGTATTTCTCCGTGAGCGGGACCGTATTCAGCCGGAAGGCGTAGCATACGTGCGAACAGTCATAATACTTCTTTTTCAGCGCAGCCGCCTGAAGAAGCACCTCTTCTTCCGATCCCGCAGGCATGACAAAAGAGAAAAAGCGGGAATGCTTTTCCTCATAATAGCCTTCACCGGGTCTCAGGACCGCTTTATATGCTCTTAACGCCATTCAGTAAACACAGCGGATCATTTCCGCATAAACAGAGAGATTATATAACATTTCAGCCTTTTTCACAAGTCATATTTCGCCGCGCGCGGCGCCGTGGACTTTTCGTGCCGCCTGTGCTATACTCCGCTCATGGATTACTCGGCACAGGCGGTCCGTAAAAAGATCGCGGATATCGAAGGAAAAGAACTACGGCAGAAGAATCGTTTTCTGCTGTTTCTTGTCACGTTCCTGACCGCCTGTTTCATCGGGCTTTTTCTGATCGCCGTCAGCTTTTTGGCCGGCTCTTTCACCGAGATCATCCGCAGCGCGCCGAAGATCAACGACCTGAACGCGATCCAGCCTTCCCGGGAAAAGAGCATCGTTTACGCCAGCGACGGCAGCATCATGCAGGAGCTGATCCAGAGCGGCAGCAACCGGGTCACGGTCCCCTATGAGGATATGCCGCAGGATCTGATCTATGCCTTCGTCTCGATCGAAGACGCGCGCTTCTTCACCCACGACGGCGTGGACGTCAAGGGCATCTTCCGCGCGCTGTTCACCGGTCTTCGCAGCGGCAGGTTTTCCGAAGGCGCCAGCACGCTCACGCAGCAGCTCATCAAAAACAACATTTTTAACGGCGGGCTGGAGTCCAATTACGGCGAACGGGTCGAACGTAAGCTGCAGGAGCAGTACCTCGCGCTCCGTGTGGAAAGGGAACTCAAAAAAGAAAAGATCGTCGAATATTACCTGAACACCATCAACCTGGGCAGCAACTGTCTGGGCGTGGAAGTGGCCTCCCGCCGTTATTTCGGCAAGAACGTACAGGAACTGGACCTTTCGGAATGCACGGTCCTCGCTTCCATCACACAGAACCCCGGCCGGTTCAATCCCATCACACATCCGGAGGAGAACCAGAAGCGCCGTCTTACCGTCCTGAAATACATGCTGAACAGCGGCTATATTTCCGAAGAGGAATATGAAGGCGCCGTTTCCGAGAATGTTTACGACCGCATCCGCAGCGTTGCGGAAAACACCGACACCAGCGCACACGCTTTCTCTTATTTCACAGACGCAGTCTTCGAAGACGTGCTGGACGCGCTGAAAGAGGAACTCGGGCTGACCGATACCCAGGCCTATAACCTGATGTACTCCGGCGGCCTACGGATCTATACGACTATGGATCCCGCCCTTCAGAAGATCGCGGAGGAAGAGATCAACGACCCGGACAATTACCGCGTCGTCTCCGCGAACGGCAGCGAACGCTCCTACCTTGAATACGCGCTCTCCTACCGGCTCACGCTGGAGCTTTCAAACGGAGACCGTTATTACTACGACGAAAACAACATTCTCGGCTATCACCGCGAACAGCTGAGCGATTATTCTTTCGACCTGATCTTTGACAGCGAAGAAGAGGTCCTGTCCGCCGCCCAGGAATACCGCGACTACCTGCTGAAGCATACGAACGGCCGCGTGGTATCCGAAAGTGTCATCGCCGGCATCCAGCCGCAGGCCTCCGTCGTGATCATCGACCAGAAGACCGGAGAGGTCCGCGCGCTTGTCGGCGGGCGCGGCGACAAGGACAAGCTCGGATCGCTGACCCTGAACCGGGCCGTTTCCAGTACCCGCCAGCCGGGTTCCGCCTTTAAGATCCTGACCGCGTACGGGCCCGCGCTCGACCTCTACGGCACGACGCTCGCGGAGACTTTCTACGATGCGCCTTTAAGCTACGGGAGCAAGCAGATCCGCAACTGGTGGGGCGGAAAATATCTCGGATATACGACGATGCGGCACGCGATCATGGCTTCGATGAACGTCGTCGCCGTTAAATGCTTTGAAAATATCGTCGGTGAAGGGACCGGCTATAATTACGCGCTCGATTTCGGCATCAGTACCCTGGTTGAAGAAGACCGTTCCCCGGTCATGACGCTCGGCGGGCTGACCTACGGCGTAACGAACCTGGAACTGACCGCAGCCTATGCCTGTATCGCGAACGGCGGCGTCTATGAAAAGCCGCTGCTCTGGACCCGGGTCACGGATTCCTCCGGAAACGTCCTCCTGGAGAAAAAGCCCGAAAGCTACGTCGTGATCAAGGAATCTACGGCGGCGCTGCTTACTTCCGCGATGGAAGAAGCGGTCTCGCCGACCTATCCCCTGTTCCCGGAATACGGCGTCGGTGCGACGAGCGCGGACTGCCGGATCGATGGCATGGCCGTCGCCGGCAAGACCGGTACGACGAGCGACGCGAACGATATCTGGTTCGTCGGCTACACGCCGTACCTGACGGCCGGCGTCTGGTCCGGCTATGACGCCGTCAGGAGCTTCGGGACCAGCCCCGGATACCACAAAAGGATCTGGCAGCACATCATGTCAAGGGCGTCGGAAGGCATGGAAGAAGCGCATTTCGATTATTCGGGCCTGGAAAAAGCCCGGATCTGCAGTAAATCCGGACTTCTTGCGAGAAACGGCATCTGCGACGCGTGCAACGACCCGAATTCTCATGTCTATGAAGAGTACTTTGTTCCCGGTACGGCGCCGACCGAATACTGCAGCCGGCATATCCAGCTCGCAGTCTGTACGGCATCGGGCTTAAGCGCGGGCGAGTACTGCCCGCCGGAACTGATCGAAAACCGTGTCTATCTGCTGATCGATGAACAGGACCGCGGCCCCGTGACGGACGATACCGCCTATGAGATCCCCGAAGGTTTCCTCCAGCAGGGAAGCTGCCAGCTCCACCTGCCGCCCGTTCCGGATGAGACGGAAGAACCGGAAACTCCCGCAACGGAACACGGGACCGAAGAAGCCGACCGGAACGGGACTACACAAAACGGAAAAAGACCTGATTCGCAAGGTCAAGCCCCCGCTTCGTAAGAAAGACCCGCGTTCCCGCTGCATGAAGCAGGCCCTCATGCGTGAGTTCGCCGATCTCCTTCTCAAAACAGGAAAACAGGGAGGCGCCAAAGCGTTCCTGAAATGCGCCGTCATCGACCCCGGCTGTTTTCCGAAGCCCGAGCAGCATGTATTCTTTCTGCTCTTCTTCCGGCGTCAGGATCTCTTCGACTGTCTGCGGAAAGTCTCTGTAAGTGAGGCTTTCCGCATTTTTTAAGCGTCTGTTTTCAAAAAAAGAAGCCGCAGCCGCCCCGAAGCCGAGATACGGGGACAGGCTCCAGGTCCCGAGGTTGTGCCGGCATTCGTATCCCTTCTTCGCGTAATTTGAGATCTCATAACGGCTGTATCCGTAAGAATCAAGGATCTCTTCCGTCCGCCGGTACATCGCCCTTTCCTCTTCTTCAGAGGGAAGCGCCGACCTTAAGCTGCCCTGTTCCCCGTATAAAGCATAAAAAGGCGTCTCTTCTTCGATGATGAGGCTGTAGGCGCTTAGGTGCTCCGGCTCAAGCTCCGCGATCGAAACAAGGCTGTTTTCCCAGTCTGTGAGCCGCTGTCCCGGGATCCCTGAGATCAGGTCGACGTTGATATTCTGAAAACCGGCTTCCCTGGCCAGATCGAAGCTCTGCATAAAAGCCGCGAAGTCGTGGATCCTGCCGAGGGTTTTCAGCAGCCGGTCTTCGGTGCTCTGCAGGCCGATCGACAGGCGGTTCACGCCGGCTTCCCGGTAACATCTAAGCTTTTCCTGCGTCAGGGTGCCGGGGTTCGCCTCCATGGAGATCTCCGTATCCGCCGCAAAAGAAAAGCAGTCCCGCAGCCGTCCAAGCACGGCGGCGACGTATGCCGGCGGTACCGCACTGGGCGTCCCGCCGCCGATATAGACCGTATTTACCGTATATCCTTCCGTCCGGAAACGTCCGGGTGCCTCCCGGATCTCAGAAAGGAGCGCGTCAAAATAACGCGCTCCTTTTTCTTCGTCGTATGGACCGGAATAAAAATCACAATAGGCGCACTTCCGGATACAGAAAGGAACGTGCACATAGATCCCGAGTTCTTTATTCATCGCTCAGCTTCAGTACGCTCATGAAAGCCTTCTGCGGGATCTCGACGCTGCCGAAGGTCCGCATCCGCTTTTTCCCTTCCTTCTGCTTTTCCAGCAGTTTCTTCTTACGCGTGATATCGCCGCCGTAGCACTTGGCGAGCACGTCCTTCCTCAGCGCGCTTACGGTCTCCCGCGCGATGATCTTCGAACCGATCGCCGCCTGGATGGGAATCTCGAACAGCTGCCGCGGGATCTCCTGCTTCAGCTTCTCACACATCTTGCGGCCGCGCTCGTAGGCGTTCCCCGCGAACACGATAAAGGACAGCGCGTCGATCTCCTCATGGTTGACCAGGATATCCAGGCGTACGAGCTCACTCTTTACGTAGCCTGCGAGCTCATAATCGAGGGATGCATAGCCGCGTGAACGGCTCTTCAGCGCATCGTAGAAATCGTAGATGATCTCGTTCAGCGGCAGCGTATAGTGCAGCATGGCGCGCGTCTTTTCGATGTATTCGGTCGAAACGTAGATGCCCCGCCGCTCCTGGCAGAGACTCATGATCGGTCCGATAAACTCGGTATTGACCATGATCTCGGCGTTGACGACCGGCTCTTCCATATAATCGATCTCTGCCGGCGAAGGCAGGTTCGTCGGGTTCGTGAGCTCGATCATCTCCCCGTTCAGCTTGTGGACACGGTAGACGACAGAAGGCGCGGTCGTAACGAGGTCCAGGTTGAACTCCCGTTCCAGCCGCTCTTCGATGATCTCCAGGTGCAGAAGGCCGAGGAAACCGCAGCGGAAACCGAAACCGAGCGCAACAGAGGTCTCCGGCTCATAGAAGAGCGACGCGTCGTTCAGCTTCAGTTTCTCGAGCGCGTCCCGAAGGTCCCCGTAATGTGCCCCGTCCGCGGGATAAAGCCCGCAATAGACCATCGGATTGACCTTCTTATAGCCCGGCAGCGCTTCTTCTGCCGGACGCGCGGCTTCCGTCACCGTATCGCCCACGCGGGTATCCTGTACGTTCTTGATCGAGGCCGTCAGGTAGCCGACCATGCCGGCTGAAAGCCCTTCCTCCTGCGAGATGAACTGGCCTGCGCCGAAGATCCCGGTCTCCACGACCTCCATCTCTGCGCCGGTCGCCATCATGCGGACCCGCATACCCTTTTTCACGCGGCCGTCCATGATGCGGAAAAAGACGATGACGCCCTTGTAGGAATCATAGACCGAATCAAAGATCAGTGCTTTTAACGGCGCGTCCGGATCGCCCTTTGGCGGCGGGACCTTCTTGACGATCTCTTCGAGGACAGCTTCGATATTGACGTCATTCTTCGCGGAGATGCGCGGCGCGTCCATGGCCTCGATGCCGATCACGTCCTCGATCTCCTCCGCAACGCGGTCCGGCTCGGCCGAAGGCAGGTCGATCTTGTTGATGACCGGAAAGACCTCCAGGTCGTGGTCCAGCGCCAGGTACACGTTCGCCAGCGTCTGGGCCTCGATGCCCTGCGCCGCGTCCACGACAAGCAGCGCGCCGTCGCAGGCTGCGAGGGCACGGCTGACTTCATAATTGAAATCGACATGGCCGGGGGTATCGATCAGGTTGAAGATATACTCTTTCCCGTCATTCGCGCGGTAGACCGTCCGGACCGCCTGGGCCTTGATGGTGATCCCGCGCTCCCGCTCCAGGTCCATGTTGTCGAGGACCTGATCCTGCATTTCCCGGCTGGTCAGCAGTCCGGTACGCTCAATGATCCGGTCGGCCAGTGTGGACTTGCCGTGATCGATGTGGGCGATGATGCAGAAATTCCGGATCAGGGACATATCAGAATTCAGCATAGATTCTCTTTCTTTCCTAAAGCCTTTGGTTTGCTCGGATGTTTGTCCATCGGCGCACTTTCAGCGTCTCCTTGACAAAGCATCCTGCGTTCGCCGGCCGCCGTGCTTCCGGTCGAGCGCTGCGCTAGTGATGGTCCTGCTTTCCAGCGGCCTTTCGCTCGCTCGGATGTTTGTCCGTCGGCGCATTTTTAGCGCTCCTTGACAAAGCATCCTGCGTTCGC
>CADBQM010000070.1 GCA_902796795.1 uncultured Eubacteriales bacterium | reverse complement strand
GTAGTATGACCGCAGGCATTTTCAGCCCTGTCTCTGTTTGTGCTTCGGATTCTCGCAGATAATGCGGATAACGCCTTTTCTTTTGATCACCTTGCACTTTTCGCAGATGGGCTTTACGGAAGATCTCACCTTCATGATCTTTCCTCCTTTCTGCGTTTATGTTCGCGACGGGGGACACTGCTTTTTCTTGCCCGTAAGCGCAAAAAAACATGGTCTTCCCTACCGGCAGACACCGAAACATTGTAGCACACCGCATTCTTTTCGTCAACAGAAATCTGCGGTTTTTCAGGGAATTCCTGACTTATTTGTCTCTCCAGATGATCCTTCCCTTGGTAAGGTCATAGGGAGAAAGCTCCAGGGTCACCCGGTCGCCGGGCAGGATCCTGATATAGTTCATCCGGAGTTTTCCGGAAATGGTCGCAAGGACCTTGTGGCCGTTCTCCAGCTCTACGCGGAACATCGCGTTGGGCAGCTTTTCAAGAACAGTACCTTCGATCTCGATCACATCGGATTTTGACATTCACTCACACTCCTCATAAGCTTTGTTGCCTTCTGAAAACTGACGGCGCTTCTTCTCTTCCTTCAGGAAACTGCGGATCTCTTCGTCCCGTACGCTCTCGCCGTTTAAAAGCCGTTCCCGGATCTCCGGGGAAAAACCGTTCTCGATCCTGACGTGCTTCCGGTTTTTCTTTTTCGGCTTTGCCGCCGGCTTTAAGCGTCCGTCCGATACCTTTACAGCATCTTCGTCCGCTTCAAGGATGAGATAAAGCTCCCCCCTGTCATGTCCCTGAAGCGAAACGGCGATCCTGCCGATACACGGATCCGTCATGTCAGACCTCTCTCCCGTCGCGGTAGAGCGTCAGGATCTCCGGTTCGCCTTCCGTGATCAGGATCGTATTTTCATAGTGCGCGGACTTTTTCCCGTCCAGCGTCACACAGGTCCAGTCATCCTCCAGGATCTCCACCTCCCAGGTGCCCTGATTGATCATGGGCTCGACGGCAAGCGTCATTCCCGGCTGCAGGCGGATGCCTTTCCCGCGCGGTTTGAAGTTCGGCACCTCCGGATCCTCGTGCAGCCTGGTCCCGATGCCGTGACCGACCATGTCACGGACGACGCCGTAGCCGAAGCTTTCGGCGTACTGCTGGACCGCTGCGGAGATATCATAAAGATGATTGCCCGCCCGCGCGAACTTCATGCCTTCGAAAAAGCTCTGCTTCGTGACGTCGATCAGCTGGCGGTCCGCCCTGCTGATCTCGCCGACGCCGTGGGTCCGCGCCGCGTCCGAATGGTAGCCTTTGTAGATCAGCCCCATATCGATGCCGACGATATCGCCTTCCTGAAGGATCTTTTCTTTTGAAGGAATCCCGTGGACGACGACTTCGTTCACCGAGGCGCAGATCGTCGCCGGATAGCCGTACAGATGGAGGAAATTCGGTGTGCAGCCGAAGTCTTTGATCATCTCATAGGCTTTTTTATCCAGTTCGTACGTGGATACGCCGGGACGGATCATCTTTCCGATCTCGTCGTGTACGATCGCGAGCAGTCTGCAGGATTCCCGCATCAGGGCGATCTCATGAGGAGATTTAATGGTAACGGCCATTTTCAGTCCCCCAGGATCTCCGTGATGGCGGTGAAGACCTCGTCAAGAGACTTCGTGCCGTCCACGTTCACGAGACAGCCTTCGTTTTCATAGTAGTCGATCAGCGGCTGCGTCTGCTCATGGTAGACGTCCAGGCGCTTCTTTACGGTCTCCGGCAGGTCGTCGTCCCGGATGATCAGCTCGCCGCCGCAGCGGTCGCATACGCCTTCCTTTTCCGGTGCCGCGTAGACGACGTGATAGGTCGCGCCGCATTTCGGGCAGACCCGGCGGCCGGACATCCGGCGGATGATGTTCTCGTCCGGAACGTCGACGTTCAGGGCGAAGTCTACTTTTTCGCCGCGCTTTTCAAGCGCCTCAGTCAGGCACTCAGCCTGCGGGATCGTCCGCGGAAAGCCGTCGAGCACGTAGCCGTTCTCACAGTCGGGCTCGCTTGTGCGGTTGACGACGAGGTCCGTCGTCAGCGCATCCGGTACCAGCAGTCCCTGGTCCATATATTCCTTTGCCTTACGGCCCAGTTCGGTCCCGGCCTTGATGTTCGCGCGGAAGATATCTCCGGTGGAGATGTGCGGGATCCCGTATTTTTCAGAGATTTTGATGGCCTGCGTTCCTTTTCCGGCGCCCGGCGCACCCAGCATAATGATCTTCATATGATTCTCCCGTAAATAATGTCCCCCGGACATAAACCCGCAGAGGGCATCCGTTCTGCCGGCTGCCCTCCGCGATTTACGTCACGTCAGAATATACTGTCGTACGCACGGTCGACCATGCGTCCTTCGATGTTCTGCAGCGTCTCCAGGATAACGCCGACGATAATGATCAGCGAAGTTCCGAGGAAACTGATCTTACCGATGGTGAACACACCGCCGATGATGATCGGGATCAGCGCGACGATCGAAAGGCCGGCAGCGCCGATAAAGATGATGTAGTTCAGCACGGTACGCAGATAATCGCTGGTCGGCTTGCCGGGACGGATGCCCGGGATGAAACCGGCCTGCTTCTTCATGTTGTCCGCCACTTCGATCGGGTTGAAGGTGATCGAGGTGTAGAAATAGGCAAACACGAAGATCAGCGCGAGATAAAGGAGCACACCAAAGGAATATACCCAGCTGGTCTTCGTCGAGAAGTTAAACCAGTACGATGTGCTTAAAAAGCGGATCACATGTCCCCAGAAGGGATGGCTGTATGCGCCGTCTCCGACAAACTGTGCGACCATTGCCGGCAGCGACATCAGGGAAGACGCAAAGATGACCGGGATCACGCTTGCGGTCAGCACCTTCAGCGGAATAAAGCTGGTCTGTCCGCCCAGCGAGGAGCGGCCGCGGATCCGTCCGGAATACTGCACCGGGATCTTCCGCTGTGCGCCGTGCAGCCACACGACGAACATGACGATCGCCAGGATAAAGGCGACGGTGATGATCGACAGGACGACGGCTGCAGGAATACTGCGGTTGGTGGTGACTTTGGTAAATACGACGCCGAGCTCTTCGGGGATGCCGGCCAGGATGTTCACAACGAGGACGATGGAAATACCGTTGCCGACGCCCTTATCCGTGATCTGCTCGCCGACCCACATCAGGA
Organism: uncultured Eubacteriales bacterium; assembly: GCA_902796795.1. GTDB lineage: Bacteria > Bacillota > Clostridia > Lachnospirales > Lachnospiraceae > UBA1267. The sequence continues at coordinate 3,401 of CADBQM010000070.1, read as the reverse complement.
AGGCAACGCCTGCCGTCAGGGTAACGACACAGACGATCACGTAGAACGCATTGTACACAGTGAACAGGTTCTTCCAGCCGAGCGACATCGCCGTACCTTCGATCAGTGCAAGCACGACCGTCAGGTAACGGGTATACTTCGTGATCTTCTTCCGGCCTTCCTGTCCGTCGCGCTGAAGCTCTTCCAGCTTCGGGATCGCGATCGTCAGGAGCTCGATGATGATCGATGAAGTAATGTACGGTGTGATGCTCAGCGCCAAAATGGAGAAATTCTCCAGCGACTTGCCCGTAAAGGAGTTGAAGATATTGAACGCGTCATTCTGCAGGCTGGCGAAGATCTCCTTGACGGCTTCCGCGTTGGTCCCGGGAACCGGGATCTGGGCGCCGACACGGATGACGACGATCATCGCGATCGTGAATAAGATGCGCTTCCTGATATCTTCGATCCGCCAAGCATTTCTTAGCGTCTTAAACATTAGATCACCTCTGCAGTGCCGCCCGCGGCTTCGATCTTCGCCTTCGCGCCTTCAGAAAACGCATTGGCCCTGACGGTAAGCTTTTTTGTCAGTTCCCCGTTGCCGAGGATCTTGATGCCGTCACGGGGGTTCTTGACGATACCGCTGTCAATAAGTGACTCCAGGGTCACCACTGCGCCATCTTCAAAGATCTGAAGGTCGGAAACGTTGATGCCGATGATCTCCTTTGTATTGCGGTTCTTAAATCCGCGTTTGGGAAGTCTTCTGTATAAAGGCATCTGGCCGCCTTCAAAGCCGGGACGCGGTGCGCCGGAACGGGCTTTCTGTCCCTTGTGGCCTTTACCGGCCGTCTTGCCGTTTCCTGAACCGTGGCCGCGTCCGCGTCTGAAACTGGACGAATGTACGCTGCCTTCAGCCGGAGTTAAATTAGATAAATTCATATCGCACCTCCGTTATTCTTCTTCGACTTTGACCAGATGTCTGACGTGCCAGATCATACCGCGGACGGCGGCGTTGTCGGGCAGTTCCTTCACCTGATTCAGCTTGTGAAGCCCTAAAGCCTCCACTGTAGCGCGCTGCTTCGGAACGGCTGCGATAGGAGATTTGATTAAGGTCACTTTGATCTTCTTATCCATTTTTGCCCTCCTTCGATTACAGCTCTTCCGGCTTCTTGCCGCGGAGCGCGGATACGGATTCCGGCGTCTTCAGGCTCTCAAGACCCTGGAGCGTTGCAAGGACAACGTTCTGCTTGTTGTTGGAGCCGAGAGACTTGGTACGGATGTTCTTCAGGCCTGCAAGCTCACACACGGAACGTGCGGGACCGCCGGCGATGATACCGGTACCTTCTTTCGAACGCTTCAGAAGAACGGAAGCGCTGCCGAACTTGCCGATGTAGTCGTGCGGGATGCTGTTGTTCTCGTCAAAGGGAACGGTGATCATATGCTTTTCCGCATCCTGTTTTGCCTTACGGATCGCTTCGGGGACCTCAGTCGCCTTGCCGGTGCCTGCACCGACGTGACCGTTCTTGTCGCCGACGACCACAAGCGCGGAGAAGCGCATGTTGCGTCCGCCCTTTACGACCTTCGTGACGCGCTTGATCGCCACGACGCGGTCTTCAAGTTCAGACTGGTTTTCGATATTCGAAAGCTTTTCACGAGCCATGCTTCATTCCCCTCCTGTCAGAAATTCAGACCGGCTTCTCTGGCCGCGTCTGCGAGTGCCTGGATCTTGCCCTGGTAGATGAAACCACCGCGGTCAAAGACAACTTCCTCGATGCCCTTTTCCAGGGCCTTCTTGCCAATGTAGCTGCCGAGATATCTCGCGGCTTCCACGTCGTTGGTCTTCTCAAGTTCCGCCTTTACTTCCTTCTGATTGGTAGAAGCCGAAAGAAGGGTCTTGCCTTCGGTATCGTCGATGATCTGAACATACATATGGTTATTGCTTCTGAAAACGGCAAGGCGCGGTCTTTCAGCAGTCCCGTGCAGATGCCGGCGAAGCCTTCTGTGCTTTTCTTCGCGCACTTCTTTTCTGGAAACCTTGCTAATCATGATTCATCCTCTCCTTATTACTTCTTTCCGGCCTTACCGGCTTTACGTCTGATGTGCTCATCCGCATATCTGATACCCTTGCCCTTATAAGGTTCAGGCTCTCTCTTGGAGCGGATCTCGGCCGCATACTGGCCGACCTTCTCTTTATCGATACCGGAAACAACAATCGTAAGGTTGTTGGCACCTTCAAGGGAAGAAGTCACACCTTCGGGATCCTTCATCTCGATGGGATGTGAGTAACCAAGGAAAAGAGTAAGCGTATCGCCCGCCTTCTGCGCCCTGTAGCCGACACCGTTGATGATGAGGGTCTTCTTGAAGCCTTCGGTCACGCCGACGACCATGTTGTGAAGCAGCGTCCTGGTGAGTCCGTGCAGCGATTTGTTTCTCTTCAGATCATTGGGGCGCTCGACTGTAACGACAGCGCCGTCATTCTTGATGATCATCTCCGAGGGGAAAAGCCTGGAAAGCTCACCCTTCGGTCCTTTTACAGTCACATGATTATTTTCTGCAATCTCCACGGTGACACCTGCGGGAATTGCGATTGGCATTTTTCCGATACGTGACATGCCCGTAATACCTCCATAAATTGGTTTAAAATGATATATATACGCGAGGTGCGTCCCACAACTTTCACGTGTGGTAACGGATCGCTCCGTGCTCCAAAAGTTTGTGGAGCCACGTTACCGTTTGGTAACGGATCGCTCCGTGCTTCGCACTCCCGCGCTCCTGGTCATTCGGAACTTCGGACTTCGTCCTGCGTTCCTCATGCCCTTGCAGGTTTTGAATGTTCATCGCTATAAGCGCGCAAGCGCGCATAGCGATGACATTAAAACCTTGTTACCACACGTATGCGATGACTTCTCCACCTACATTCTCTTTGCGTGCTTCCTTATCGGTCATGACGCCTTTGTTGGTGGATACGATCGCGATGCCGAGGCCGCCGAGGACCTTGGGCATGTTCTCGGTATTGGCGTAGACCCGGAGACCGGGCTTAGAGATGCGCTTGATACCGGAAATGATCTTTTCGTTCTTGTCTTTGCCGTACTTTAAGCTGATGCGGATCGTCTGATATGAACCTTCATCGATCAGGTCGTATCTGGAGATATAACCCTCGTCGAGCAGGATCTTGGCGATCGCGAGCTTCATTTTGGACGACGGAACGTCGACCGTGTCGTGCTTCGCCGTATTGGCGTTGCGGATCCTGGTCAGCATATCCGCAATCGGATCACTCATTGTCATATCTATTTCCTCCTCACCAACTTGCTTTCTTAACGCCGGGGATCTCGCCCTTATAAGCGAGTTCGCGGAAGCAGATACGGCAAATACCGTATTTACGAAGGTAAGCGTGAGGTCTGCCGCAAATCTTGCAGCGAGTGTAT
>CADBQM010000069.1 GCA_902796795.1 uncultured Eubacteriales bacterium | reverse complement strand
GGCCGCCAGGAGATCCTGCACCACGTCATGGCGGCGCAGGGCAGCGGCGCGGCGGCGATCCTCCGGGTCCCGGGCGTGGACCGCACGCAGCTGAAGGCGATCCTGGACCTGGGGCCGGACGGCCTGATCTTCCCCTTCGTGAATGATCCGGAGACCGCGGAGGAGATCGTCCGCGCCTGTTCCTATCCGGACGAGGGCGGCGTCCGCGGCCAGGGGCCGATCCGCGCGATCCGCTATGGCCTCGACAATGAGGGTGAATACATCGGCCGCGCCTACGGGGAAGTCTTCAAGATCGGCCAGATCGAAACGCTGGAAGCCTATGAGAAGCTGGACGCGATCATGGACGTGAAGGGCTTTGATTCCTTCTTTATCGGCGCCGCCGACATGGGCCGCTCCATCAGGGGCAGGAATTCGAGCCTTACGATCGACGAAGTGATCGATGACGTTTCCCGGCGGGTCCGAGCGCGCGGCTATTATATGGGCGCCGCGATCGGGCCGACCGTCGCTTCCGCGAAGCGCCACATGGACGTGGGCGTACAGTGGGTCGTTTTCGGGCAGGACGCCCGGATCCTTGCGGAAGGCATGAAGAAAAACCTGGACGCGCTCGCTGAGCTGTGATCTTTCTAGAAGCACTATATAAAAAAGTAGTATTGGGAAGGAAGATGAAGAACAAAAAGGTTTTATTGCAGTACTGATGTCAGTCTGTCTTCTCCTGATCTGCGTGGCGCCTCGCGCCTTCGCTGCGGAAGCGCCGGCATCGGCGCAGGCATCCTGCTCAGCCTTTTAGGCGCGGCTGTCTTCATGCTGGCCAGGAGGCAGAAAAAAACGGCGGCATAAGCTCCTCTCCGGGGGAATGAAAAAAAGCGGCGTGAGCCGCTTTTTTTTTGCGGGCGGCTGTGATAAAATATTACAGTTTATAAGTATTATCTGACCGCACAAAGAAAAGAGGTGAAAACGTGGGCAGGATCGGTTTTGACAACGAGAAATATATCAAGATGCAGTCCGAACAGATCAGGAAGCGCATCGGCGAGTTCGGCGGCAAGCTGTACCTGGAATTCGGCGGCAAGCTGTTTGACGACACGCACGCGTCGCGCGTACTGCCGGGCTTCCAGCCGGACAGTAAGCTGAAGATGCTGCTGCAGCTGAAAGACCAGGCCGAGATCGTGATCGCGGTCTCCGCAGAGGCGCTGGAATCCTCCAAGCGGCGCGGCGACAGCGGCATCACCTACGATATGGAAGTGCTGCGGCTGATCGACATGTTCCGTTCGGTAGGCCTCTATGTCGGCTCGGTCGTTATTACGAGAAACAGCGGCCAGTCCGTCGCGAACAACCTGGAAGAGATCCTGAAGGCACACGACATCCCCGTTTTCCGCCATTACTATATTAACGGATATCCGTCGAACGTCCCGCTCATCATCAGCGACGAGGGCTTCGGCAAGAACGATTACATCGAGACCTCCCGCCCGCTCGTCGTCATCACGGCGCCGGGACCGGGCTCCGGCAAGCTGGCTGCCTGCCTTTCCCAGCTGTATCACGAGAACCAGCGCGGCATCCGCGCCGGTTACGCGAAATTCGAGACCTTCCCGATCTGGAACCTGCCCTTAAAGCATCCGGTCAATCTGGCGTATGAAGCCGCGACGGCGGACCTTTCCGACGTCAATATGATCGACCCCTTCCACCTGGAAGCCTACGGCAAGGTCACAGTCAACTACAACCGTGACGTGGAGTCCTTCCCCATCCTTTCCGCGATCTTCAAGAAGATCTACGGCAGCTGTCCCTACCAGTCGCCGACCGATATGGGCGTCAACATGGCGGGCTACTGCATCTCGGACGATGAAGTCTGCTGCGAAGCCGCGAAGTACGAGATCGTCCGCCGCTACTACAACACGATGCTGGCCGACGTGGACGTGAAGGTGGGCAGCCACGCGGATGAACTTTTACGGATCGAAAATATCATGGACCAGGCCGGGATCGACCGCGAGTACCGCAAGGTCGTGCGCCCGGTGCTGGACGGAGAGAAGAAATACGGGACGCCCTGCTGCGCGATCGAACTGCCGGACGGCTATATCGTCCTCGGCAAGCGCAAGAATATCATGGGCTCCTTCGCGGCGGCAGTCATCAACGCGCTGAAGCATCTCGCCGGGATCCCGAATGAAGTCATGCTGGTCCCGCAGTATCTGCTGGACCCGGTGCAGAAGCTGAAGACCGTCTACATGGGCTCGAACAATCCCTGCCTGCATACGGACGAAGCCCTGATCGCGATCTCGGTCGCGGCCGCGACGGACGAGAATGCCGCGCGTGCGCTGGAACAGCTGCCTGCCTTGGCCGGATGCGACGCGCATTCCACGCACATCCCTTCCAACCTGGAAATGGCCACGTTCCGCCGGCTCCGGATTAACCTGACCTGCGAGCCAAAGTACGAAGGAACCAAGCTGTTCCGCCTGTAAAGAGAATTGATGCCGGCTCGGAGACCGAGCCGGCTTTCCGTATCTGACAAGCCGGCTATCCGGACGCCCTTCGCCCTGCGGCGGCGATTCGCTCGCTCGGATGCAAGTAGGCGTTTAGTGCTGCCTCGTGATGATCCTGCGTCGGAGTCCGGCTCTCGCCCATCCGCGGTTCCCCAGCGGTACTAAGGCTCCTCTGCGCACTGCGTGCTTGCATCGCCAAGTACCGGGACCGCGGAGCACCTCCGCAGGAAACATCACGTCGGCAGCGGGGACCGGCTATCCGGACGCCCTTCGCCCGAGTTTGATGTCGTCGCATTCTTAGCGCCTCCTCGTATCAAAATTCGAGTTCAGGGCTGGTTAGTTTCTATGTTTTTGCGGCGCTGCGGCTGAATCTGATACTCGCAGCGGATTGAAATCTCATTTAACGGCCTCCCGCGGCGGGACACCGACCCGAGAGGGTTAAAAAGCAAGTTGGGTCGGACTGAATTGCCGCTTTTGCGGCTTCTCAAAGGGGTCAATCCGACCTCCGAGGGTCAAAAAGCAAGTTGGGTCGGACTTTTCACCTCGTTTCAAGCCCTTTGAAGCCGCCACAGTCCGACCTGCGAAGGAAAATAGCAAGTCAGGTCGGAGCGGAAGGCCCATTTCAAACCACTTGAAGCCGCCAAAGTCCGACCTTACGGCCGAAAAAAGCAAGTTGGGTCGGAGCG
>CADBQM010000068.1 GCA_902796795.1 uncultured Eubacteriales bacterium | reverse complement strand
CGCCAACTCTCTTTTTTCTTCGTCTGTGTTCCTGTTAGGCGTACGTCCCGCGGTCACAAGCAGGGTCAGCCCGATCACAAGGGCACCTGCTGCAAGCACGAGCGCGTAGCGCAGCTTTCTGAACATGACTCCCTCTCAAAACGCGTCCCTTCCGGGTCCGCGGTTCTTTCAACCAGAGTTGTTACACAAATGTTAATCAGAGTTTAACACATTGTTTTCCCAATGTCAAGCAGGGGGCGAAAGCCCCGCTCCACAGCGCCTCAGTTTCCGGGCGCTCTCTCGGCCCTGCGCTGTCTCTCCGCCTCAAAAACCAGCAGCGCGGCGGCGACTCCGGCGTTCAGCGACTCCACTTTTCCCTGCATCGGGATCCGGACGGCCTGGTCGGAAAGAGCGATGCTCTCTTCCGTCAGCCCCGCCGATTCGTTGCCGATCAGGAAAGCGGAAGGGCCGGTATAATCCACGCTGTCGTAAGGGACGCTCCCCTGAAGCGCCGCGGCACAGGTCTTGATGCCCCGGGCGCCAAGCATCCGCACCACGTCCGGCACGCAGACGTTTTCAATGAAGGGAACGCGGAACAGCGCGCCCATGGTCGCGCGGACGGTCTTCGGATTATAGATGTCTGCGGAACCGGCGCCGATGAAGACCGCTGTGACGCCCGCGGCTTCCGCGGAACGGAGGATCGTTCCGAGGTTCCCGGGATCCTGCAGTGTCTCCAGAATCAGGAAAAGTCCGTTCTCCCGGCACAGCAGCTGATCCGCGTCATAACGGAAGCAGGAAACGAGCGCCATAACGCCCTGCGGCGTCCGGGTATCGGAAGCCCGGAGAAAATCATTCTCCGGTACACGTAAAAAAGGCACACCTGCCGCGCGCATCCCTGCCCGCTCCCGGAAGAACGCCGGGTGCTCCGCCGCGAAGGCATCCGTATAAAACAGTGCGCGGATCCTTTCCGGGGGCGCTTCTTCACATAGGTTCAGGCCTTCGGCGACAAATAGTCCCTTTTCCTTGCGGAAGGCCGCCTTCTTATTCAGTAAGGCGGCCTCTTTCAATAGTGGTTCCATATCAGCGTTTCAGCAGTGCGCGGGCATTTAAAAGCTCCGGATCGATCGACTTCTGCATCGCGAGCGCTTCACCGAGGTCCATGTCGATGATCCTGCCGTCCCGCATGCAGACCGCGCGGTTCGTCTTTCCTTCTTTTAACAGGTCTACCGCCTTGACGCCCATGAGCGTCGCGGTCACGCGGTCACGGCAGGTCGGGCTGCCGCCGCGCTGGATATGCCCGAGGATCGTGGCACGCGTCGAGATCCCGGTCTCCGCTTCGATCCGGTCCGCCAGTTCCTGGGAATTCTTGTTTCCCTCGGCGTTGATGATCAGATGGTGCGTCTTTTTCAGTCTTCTGGATTCCTTCACATGTTCCACGATCCGGTCGATGTTGCCGTCAAAATCCTCCGGCATCAGGATATCCTCGGCGCCGGTGGAAAGGCCGGCCCAGATCGCAATGTGTCCCGCGTGGCGGCCCATGACCTCGACGATCGAGCAGCGCTCATGCGAAGAAGAAGTATCCCTTAAGCGGTCGATGGCTTCCATCGCTGTATTGACCGCGGTATCGAAGCCGATGGTATATTCGGTGCAGGCGATGTCGAGGTCGATCGTCCCGGGGATCCCGATCGTATTCACGCCGTTCTCCGAGAGCTTGATCGCGCCCTGGTAGGAGCCGTCGCCGCCGATCACGACGATCCCGTCGATCCCGTACTTCCTGCAGATCTCGGCACCCTTCTTCTGGCCGGCTTCCTCCATGAATTCCTTGCAGCGCGCGGTGAGCAGGATCGTGCCGCCGCGCTCGATGATATTCGAAACGTCCTGCGGACGCATCTCGCGGATCTCTTCATTCAGCAGGCCCGCATAGCCGCGCTCGATGCCCATGACTTTCATTCCGCGGGCGTAACCTGCCCGCACCACGGCGCGGATCGCCGCATTCATGCCCGGCGCGTCGCCGCCGCTCGTGAGCACACCGATGGTTTTTACCTGATCCGACATATTGGCCTCCTGTATCCTGTCTTTCTCCGCGCTAAGAAACGCCGCGGTACGATGTCTTCAGTAATTAATGATTGTACTATGAAGGGCAGGCTTTTTCAAGCCGTTTTTGGCCGTGCCGGAGGCATGCTCCCGGAAGAAGTCACTTTTTGTCAAAAATACGGCACTTTTTGCATATCGTTCCGAAAAGGAATCGTGATACAATTAATCCAGTTATTTAAATTGGAAAGGAAGGTGATCCGATGTATATCAAAAAACGTACCAGCCGGGTCGTCCTGGAGTATGGTCAGGCTGAGGTCCGCACCGAAGCCGGCATGCTGCGCGGCGTGATCTCGGACGGAACGTATATCTTCCGCGGCATCGAGTATGCGGAAGCGGAACGTTTCCATCTGCCCCGCAAGGTGACGCCCTGGACCGGCGTAAAGGAAGCCATCGTCTACGGCAATGCCTGCCCGGAGCATTATACGGTCATTCCGCATGACCAGTATACGGTGCCGCACTATTTCACGGTACAGTCGGAAGACTGCCAGTACCTGAACGTCTGGACACAGCACCTGAACACGACCGCCAGGCGGCCGGTCATGGTCTGGTTCCACGGCGGCGGCATGATGACGGGCTCCGGTGTCGAGCACTACGCCTACGATGGTGAAGATGCTTCCCGTTATTCGGACGTGGTCGTCGTCACCCTGAACCACCGCCTGAACGTCCTCGGTTTCCTGGACCTCTCCGACTACGGCGAGGAATACAAGTATTCCGGCGTTGCCGGCATCGCGGACCTGGTCGCGGCGCTCGAGTGGGTGCGCGACAACATCCGGAACTTCGGCGGCGATCCCGATAACGTCATGATCTTCGGCCAGTCCGGCGGCGGTTCCAAAGTCGTCTCGATGCT
>CADBQM010000067.1 GCA_902796795.1 uncultured Eubacteriales bacterium | reverse complement strand
TTCAAGGGCTATCTTGTCCAGGATATCGAAGCCTACAATGCTTCCGCACCCTTTACGCCCCAGAAGACCGAGACCACGGAAGAGGGCGAAACGATCGAGCCGCCCATCCGCTATTCCAAGCCCGTGGAGATCAAGAGCATGACGGCGAAGGACGGAAAGATGAATCTGCAGCTCCTCTATGCGACGCCCGCGGATTTCTTTGCCTGGCAGAAGCTTTATGACGAGGATGCTTTCAACGCCCGCCACGGCAGCGTGTTAAAGACCGGTAAATTCCTGGACGATCCGAGCCTCCAGACGAAGACTTTCGTGAACCGTGAAGGCGAACCGATCGAAATGGAGAAATTCCTCGAAAAGAAGTACATCAAAGACGTCCGTTACGTGACTTCGGACGTTGCCGGTTTACTGTTCAGCGACGGCGCGATCATCGGCTATACCGAAGGCGCGAGCCTTGACAGCGAGAAGAACTGCTTTAACGTCAAGGGCGGCCAGGCCATTACGGTGCTTTATTACAAATAAGACAGGAGAACGGATATGGAAAAATCAATGGAAAAGATCGTGGCGCTCTGCAAGAGCAGAGGCTTCGTATATCCGGGCTCCGAGATCTACGGCGGCCTCGCGAATGCCTGGGATTACGGCAATCTCGGCGTCGAGCTGAAGAACAATGTCAAAAAAGCCTGGTGGAACAAATTCATCCAGAGCTCTCCGTATAACGTCGGCGTCGACTGTGCCATCATCATGAATCCGGAAGTCTGGGTCGCGACCGGCCACGTCAGCAACTTCGACGATCCCTTAATGGACTGCCGCGCCTGCAAGACCCGCTACCGCGCGGACAAGCTGATCGAGGATTACATGACGGAGCAGGGCATCGCGCCGGAGACCCCGATCGACGGCTGGTCGAACGAGGAGATGGAAGCGTACGTCCGGGACAGCGGTATCGTCTGCCCGAACTGCGGGAAGAAGGACTTTACCGGTATCCGTCAGTTCAACCTGATGTTCAAGACCTTCATGGGCGTGACCGAGGACGCGAAGAGCGTCGTCTATCTCCGCCCGGAGACCGCGCAGGGCATCTTCGTCAACTTCAAGAACGTCCAGCGTACCGCCAGGAAAAAGCTGCCCTTCGGCATCGGCCAGATCGGCAAAGCGTTCCGGAACGAGATCACGCCCGGCAATTTTACTTTCCGGACCCGTGAGTTCGAGCAGATGGAACTGGAATTCTTCTGCGAGCCCGGCACCGACCTCGACTGGTACAACTACTGGAAGGACTACTGCATGAACTTCCTGAAGACGCTCGGCATCGATGAGACGCATCTCCGCCTCCGCGAGCATTCGAAGGAAGAGCTGGCATTTTATTCGAAGGGAACTTCGGATATCGAATATACCTTCCCCTTCGGCTGGGGCGAGCTCTGGGGCATCGCGGACCGTACGGACTACGACCTGAAGCGCCACCAGGAGCATTCCGGCGAGGATATGAGCTACTACGACCAGGAGAAGAACGAGAAGTTCATTCCTTACTGCGTGGAACCCTCGCTCGGCGCGGACCGCGTGACCCTGGCCTTCCTGATCGAAGCCTACGACGAGGAAACGCTCGAGGGTGGCGACGTCCGTACGGTGCTCCATTTCCATCCGGCACTCGCGCCGGTCAAGGTCGGCGTCCTGCCGCTTTCCAAGAAACTGGCGGAAGGCGCGGGAAAGATCTACAGCGAGCTCTCCAAATACTGGAACTGTGAATACGACGACAGCGGCAACATCGGCAGACGTTACCGCCGCCAGGACGAGATCGGCACCCCCTGGTGCGTGACCTACGACTTCGATTCCGAGACCGACGGCTGCGTGACCGTACGCGAACGTGATACGATGCAGCAGGAGCGTGTGAAGATCGAAGACCTCCGCAGCTATTTCGAGAAGAAGATGGAATGGTAAGGAGAAAATAGAATATGCGTAATAGAGAAGCGCCGAGGGAAGGCGGAAAAAGGCTGAAGCCGTGGATGATCATTCTTCCTGCGGCGCTTCTTTATATCTGGGCGGGGCGTTAAATGCCGCCTTATTTATGATATGACGGAGAGGAAAAAGAAGGAATACCGGATACCCCTGATAGCGGCACTGATCGTGCTGCTGATCGCCTGTGTCTTCAGTATCGAAGCGCTGACGGCTGCGGGCGCACATTACCGCCTGCCTTTTGTGGGCTTCGGCGGGACCTTCCGCTATCCGGACGTGACGCTCGGCGGCATGCGTTTTTCCCTTTACTGGAGCTTTTTCATTATCGGTATCATGGGCATGTGCATCATCAGCTATGTGCGGCGGGAGGAGATCGGGATCAGTCCGCTTAAGTCGCTGTTGACCGGCGTACTGATTGCCATCTTCGGATTTATCGGCGCGAAGCTGCTTTACATCATCGAAGATTTCCGTTCTGTCCTTGCAAACGGGATCGGATTTGCAGGCATCTCTTTCTTCGGAACAGTCTTTTTCATGCCTGCGGCGATCCCGCTGATCTCCCGGATCCTCGGGATCCGGAAAAAAGGCTTTATGGACTTCTGCGCGCCGGCAGGCGTACTGATGCTGGCGATCCTCCGGCTCGGTTGTTTTACCCGCGGCTGCTGCGGCGGTATCCTTGTCATGGTCGGGCTGCGTCCATGGATCCCTCCCGTACAGCTTGTGGAATGTGCGCTGGACCTCATGCTGCTCGGCATGCTGCTGCATCCGGCGGTAAAGCAGCGCTTCCGCGGCGTCCTGTATGCGCTCCTGATGGGGGCCTACGGGGTGATCCGCTTCCTGCTGGAATTCCTCCGGGATACGCCGAAAAGGATCCTGGGGATGTCGAACGGCCAGATCTTTTCCCTGATCGCCGTTGCCGCCGCGGCAGCGGTCCTGATCTTATATTTCCGAAAAAAGAGAGCACCGCGTTCCTGAAGGAGCTGCGGTGCCTGTTTTTTACCGGGGCGGCAGGAGACGGCGGACCGACGTTATTTACGTCCAGCCGCCGTCGATCGTGATGACCTGGCCGGTGAGATAAAGAGGCGCTTCGGCAAGGAAACGTACGAGCGCAGCGACTTCTTCCGGCTTTCCGGGCCGGCCGGCGGGGATCTCTTCAAACAATTGCGCTTTTTCTTCCGGCGTCAGACGGCCGTTCATTTCCGTGTCGATGAAACCGGGCGCGACGGCGTTGACCGCGATGCCGGAAGGCGCGAGCTCCTTTGCGAGGGAGCGCGTAAAGGCGTCGATCCCGCCCTTGGCGGCGGCGTAGGCGGCTTCACAGGAAGCGCCGGTGCGGCCGAAGACCGAAGAGATGTTGATGATGCGGCCGCTTTTCCTCCGGATCATGCCCGGCAGGAACAGGCGGGTCAGCTGCATGACGGACAGCAGGTCGGTGTTCATCAGGCGGAAGAGCTCTTCCTCCGTCATTTCCTGGAAAAGGCCGGTATAAGCCGCGCCGGCATTGTTTACAAGGACGTCCGGCGTCCCGAGAAAGTCTGCCGCTGCCTGATATAAAAGGGCAGGAGTCTCCCGGTCTTTAAGGTCTCCCGTAAAAACTGCCACGGAAGCACCCTTGTCTTCCGCGGATCTTCTGACGGCCCTTAAGGCTTCCGAGTCCGTACGGGCGGCAAGGAAGAGGCGGACGCCTTCTTTCGCGAACGCTTCCGCACAGGCTTTCCCGATGCCGCGCGCGGCGCCGGTGATGAGTATACTGAGATCCATGGGGCACCTCCGTTTTCCGATCCACTGCTTACTTTAGACCAGTATAATCGGGCGGTGCCTTCTTGTAAAGCGGGCAGAGACAGCGTGGGAACAGCCGGTATACGTTTGTTACGTAAATGTTACCGGAAGCAGTGATGATCTGTTGACAAAGACAGGGCTGCCTGTTATACTGTATCGGAGTTAATATTTTTGTAACAATCTCTTAGGGAGGCCGGATGAAAAAGTTCATGCGTTTTGCAGCAGTCCTGATGTCGCTTGCATTATTTGCAGGCGGTGTTCCTGCGCGCGCGACTTCTTTCGGTTCCCTGGATGCCGGAACGGCGCTCGCGGGTTCCTCCGCCGCGCTGCAGGCTTTTCTTGAATCCAACAACGATGCGTCGCACCAGATCGCCGAAGCACTGTTTTCGCTCGGCAAGATCAGCGGTGAAGACGCTTTTTCGATCTCGCTCACCGATACGGACAGCTCCGTGAACGGGGAAGAGATCCTTTATGAGATGACGAAGGAAGGCGTTGCCAAGGTCGACGCGTTCCTGAACGTGCGTACTTCTCCTTCCACGATGACCGAGGTCATCGACGGCGTCATGCGCGGATCCTCCGTTTATGTGACCGGCGAGTGGATGGTGCACGGCACGACCTGGTACAAAGTCCGCATCAACGACAAGGACGGCTACGTCTCCGGCGATTATATCCTTTTCGACGAGGAAGCGGAAGAATTCAAGGCGCAGGTCCTGGAAGAGGCCAAGGCGGCGGCAGTGCTGCCGGAAGCGTTTGAGATCCCCGATGATCTTTCCGAACTGCCGGAAGAAACAAAGACGAAGCTCGAAGACCTCGCGGCGGAGATCAGCTACTGCTTAAGCGTTGATTTCCGTGAAGCCGACGAAGCCGACGAATACCTGACGATGTATTCTGTCCTCATCTACCTGGAAGAGAATTACCAGCAGGTCTATGAGATCGCGGATAAGAACGGTCTTGCCGAGACCAAGAAGGCGGCGGAGCGCGATATGAACAATATCGAGCTGAACCGCATGAAGGTCTCCGATCGCTCCGGCGAGACGGAAGAAGAACTGATGCAGGAGCTTGCCACCGAGTATCTCCGCCGTCAGCAGGAAGCCGAAGAAGCAGCAAGAAAGGCGGAAGAGGCAAGACGGGCCCTGGCAGCGGCGGAAGAAGCCCAGCGCGCGGCGGCCCAGGCAGCTTACCAGCAGGCCCAGCAGGCGGCCCAGGCAGCCCAGCAGGCAGCCGATAACGCGCACCAGCAGGAGCAGCAGGCAGCCATGAACGCGGCCCAGCAGGCCAGCGGGACCGGCGCGCAGATCGCAGCTTTCGCAGCCCAGTGGGTCGGCAGGATCCCCTACGTCTGGGGCGGCAATGCCTTCTATGAAGGCGGCGGCGTCGACTGTTCGCACTTCACTTACAACGTCTTCAAGCAGTTCGGCCTTGCCAGCTACTACGTCAACTCCTACGGCCAGCGCAGCTGGGGACGCGCC
>CADBQM010000066.1 GCA_902796795.1 uncultured Eubacteriales bacterium | reverse complement strand
GGTTTTACCATGGTCTACGTGGCCGATGGTACCGATGTTACAATGCGGTTTCGTTCTTTCGAATTTAGCTTTTGCCATTTTAGAATTATCCTCCTTGATCATTGTGCCGATTAACCGGCCTTTGGCGCAAACATAGGCTATTTGCCATTATATTTCAAACGCCCTTTATTTGCAAGTGATAAATTGATTTATTTTCATGTATCATCCGGGAGGAAAAGGCCTTTCCTTCCGGGCTGATCACTTACTTGGAATGCTCGCTCAGCAGCTTCTCCTGGATGTTCTTCGGAACCTGTTCATAGCGTTCGAAGAACATGGAATAGTTGCCTCTGCCCTGGGTCTTGGACCTAAGATCCGTGGAGTATCCGAACATCTCGGAAAGGGGAACAAAACCCTTGACGATTTTTCCGCCGCCCACGTCATCCATGCCCTCGATCCGGCCGCGCCGCGAGTTGATGTCGCCGATCACGTCGCCCATGTACTCTTCAGGCATCGTGACCTCCACCTTCATGATCGGCTCGAGCAGGACGGCATCGCCCTTTCTCATGGCATCCTTGAAGGCCATGGAGCCTGCAATATGGAAAGCCATCTCAGAAGAGTCGACCTCATGGTAGGACCCGTCGTAGCAGTCCGCAGATACGCCGACCACGGGATATCCGCAGAGAATACCGGCCTTCATGGCATCCTGGATGCCCTCGTCGACTGCCGGGATATACTCCTTCGGGATCGCGCCGCCGATTACGCTGCTTGTAAAGCTGTAGGTCTCCTCACCGTTGGCATCCATCGGTGCAAAGCGAACCTTGCAGTGGCCGTACTGGCCGCGGCCGCCGGACTGTCTCGCATACTTGCTGTCGATGTCGGACGGCTTGGTGATCGTCTCCTTATAGGCCACCTGCGGAGCACCGACGTTGGCTTCCACGTTGAATTCACGCAGCAGTCTGTCGACGATGATCTCCAGATGCAGCTCACCCATGCCGGCAATGATCGTCTGGCCCGTTTCCGGATGGGTGTGCGCCTTGAAGGTGGGATCCTCCTCGGCAAGCTTCGCGAGCGCTTCGCCCAGCTTGCCCTGGCCGGCCTTGGTCTTGGGCTCGATTGCGAGCTCGATGACCGGCTCCGGGAACTCCATGGACTCAAGGATAACCGGATGGGAGTCATCACAGATCGTATCACCGGTCGATGAGAACTTGAAGCCGATGGCTGCGGCGATATCGCCGGAGTACACCTTGTCAAGCTCCTGCCTCTTGTTGGCATGCATCTGCAGGATGCGTCCCACTCTCTCCTTTTTGTCCTTTGTCGCGTTCAGCACGTAGGACCCTGACCCGAGCGTACCGGAATACACACGGAAGTAGGCAAGCCTGCCGACGAACGGATCCGTCACGATCTTGAAGACCAGTGCCGAGAACGGCTCTTCATCGGAAGAATGCCGCACGACCTCGTTGCCGTTTAAGTCTACGCCCTCGATATCCGGCACATCTGTCGGTGCGGGCATATACTCCACGACAGCATCCAGCAGTTTCTGGATGCCCTTGTTCTGATGCGCGCTTCCGCACAGCACCGGAACTCCTTTATTTTCGATGACGGCCTTGCGAAGCGCAGCCTTCATCTCCTCTACCGTCGGTTCCTCACCGTCGAGGTATTTCATCATCAGATCGTCGTCAAACTCGCAGATCTTCTCCACCAGTTCGGTGTGATACAGCTGCGCGTCATCTGCCATATCTGCCGGGATATCGGTAACGGAAATGTCCTCGCCCTTGGAATCGTTGTAGATATAAGCCTTCATCTCGAAGAGGTCAACCAGGCCTTTGAACTCATTCTCCTTGCCGATGGGGAGCTGCAGGACCACGGCGTTTTTGCCGAGCTTGGTTCCGATCTCCTTTACGGTGTTGAAAAAGTCCGCTCCGAGAATATCCATTTTGTTGACAAACGCCATACGGGGAACGCTGTAGGTGTCAGCCTGACGCCACACATTCTCCGACTGGGGCTCCACGCCGCCTTTTGCGTCGAACACACCGACTGCGCCGTCCAGTACGCGAAGAGATCTTTCGACCTCTACCGTAAAGTCCACATGGCCCGGGGTGTCAATGATGTTGATCCGGTGCTCCAGCGCGTCCTTTTTGACCTTCGTCATCTCCTGCAGTGTCCAGTGGCAGGTCGTGGCGGCAGAAGTGATCGTGATGCCTCTCTCCTGCTCCTGCGCCATCCAGTCCATGGTGGCGTCGCCGTCGTGCGTTTCACCGAGCTTGTGGTTGATACCCGTATAGAACAGGATACGCTCCGTGGTTGTGGTTTTACCGGCGTCGATGTGCGCCATAATACCGATATTTCTGGTTAATTCAAGGGATACCTTCCTGGGCATAATTTCCTCCAAAAAATGAACTGTTCAACGGCTGTTGTGAAAAACTTACCAGCGGAAATGGGAGAACGCCTTGTTGGCTTCTGCCATTCTGTGGATATCCTCGAGCTTTTTATAGGCGGAACCGGTCTGGTTCATAGCGTCAAGGATCTCGTGGGCAAGTCTTTCCTTCATGGTACCCTCGGAGCGGTTTCTCGCATACAGGGTGATCCATCTGAGACCCAGCGTCTGCCGTCTGTCGGGGCGGACTTCCACAGGCACCTGATAGGTGGAACCGCCCACGCGGCGCGCCTTGACTTCCAGCAAGGGCATCACGTTCTCCATCGCGGCCTCAAACACCTCAAGGGGGTCTTTTCCTGTTTTTTCCTGAATGATGTTAAAAGCATCGTACACAATTTTCTGCGCAACGCCTTTTTTACCATCATACATAACGCTGTTGATCAAACGCGTTACAAGTTTTGAGTTATAAAGCGGATCGGGCAAAACGTCACGTTTTGCTATATTGCCTCTTCTTGGCACTTCGCTTCCCTCCTTCATAGTAATGATATCATAGGTACTCGAGTGACAAATTCCCGTTGCGCCAATG
>CADBQM010000065.1 GCA_902796795.1 uncultured Eubacteriales bacterium | reverse complement strand
TTCGCGACCGTCAGGATGGTCCCTTCGGCCGGCTCCATGACTGCGCCGTAGGCACGGCGCACGCCGCTCCGGAAAGCGGCCTTGATCGTTTCCGTATCCGCTTCGTCCATGCCCGCAAAGCCTTCGGCGATCCCGTTAAAGAACTGTGAAAGGATCACGCCGGAGTTGCCGCGCGCGGAAAGCAGCATGCCGTCCGCGATGTTCCGCGTCATGCCCGAAAGATCCGGACGGATCTCGGCGTTCGCGGCGCCCATCATCGTGAGCAGCATGTTGTCCCCGGTGTCGCCGTCCGGGATCGGAAATACATTGAGGTCGTTGACCTCCTTGACGTGTTCTTTCAGCGAGCGCGTTCCCGCCTTTACCATCGTGCGGAACGTCTCGGCGTCCAGCATTTTTGCTGCCATGTTTTCCCCTTTTTCTTCTGATGTGTCTGTCCTGCCGGGCGGCATTTTACGTACTGCCCTTCGTCAGGCCTCGGGCGTGTAGGTCACTTCTTCGCCGAACGCGAAGATCGCGACCGCATCCGGTCCGATCGAAGCGCCGATGATCGGCCCGATCAGTCCCACATGGACGTCCTTTACGGGGATCTCCGTCATCAGCATGTCCTTCAGTGTCCGGACCTCTTCTTCGCCGCAGTCCGCGTGCCGGAGGTAAAGCGTCTGCTCTTCCGGTTCCCGGATGCTTGCCTTCATCAGCGCGGTGATCTCCCGGAAGGAGTTCAGACGGCCTTTGGCCTTCTTGAAGGAGACCTGATCGCCGTTGGCGTCTGAGATGATGATCGGCTTCACGCCCATCAGGTTGCCCAGGAAAGCAGATGCCGCTTTCACGCGGCCCGCGCGCTTCAGCGCGTCCAGGGAATGGACCGTAACATATTCATTGACGGTCTTCCGGTTTTTGGTGATATATTCGGCGATCTCCGCGGCCGTCAGGCCTTCGGAGACAAGTTCCGCCGCCCGGATCGCCAGCAGGCCTTCGCCCATGCAGGCATTCATGGAATCGATGCAGAAGACCGCCGCTTCCGGATGCTCCTCCATGAGCTTTCTCGCAACGACGGTGCCGGTATTGACGGAACCCGACTGCTTTAAGGAGCAGCCGACGTAGACGATATCATATCCCGCTTCGATATATTTCGTAAAAATACGGACGAACTCCTCCGCGGGGACCTGGGTCGTCGTGACCCGGCCGCCGTTTCGCATGATCCCGTAGAGGGCATGCGCCTCCTCCGCCGTCCAGGAGAGATCGGCGGGCGTCGTCTTTCCCTCGTAGACCGTGTTCATCCGTGCATAATCAATGTCGTATTTCTCCAGCAGATCCGGGCTCAGGTCAGAACAGGAATCCGTCAGGATCTTTACTTTCCGCATGTTTTTCACTCCTCTCATAAAAATAAACGGGTAAACCTGTGCTGCCCGTTTACCCGCTTATCTTAACTGAGAATTATAAACTGAAACTAAACTTCTGTTCAGTGTTTTTTCGGAAGCGTCACCGTAAAGACCGCAAAGTCTCCTTCCTGCTCCGCCTCGACCGTGCCCTTATGCAGCTGCACCGCCTTCTTCACGACCGCAAGGCCGACGCCGTTGCCCGCGGAGGCGTGCGAATGATCCGCCTGGTAGAATTTGTGGAATAAAAGCTCCCGCTCTTCCTCCGGCAGTCTGCTGCCGCTGTTTTTCACCTTCACGACGATCCGGTCTGCTTCCTCCCGGGCTTCGATCGCAAGAATCCCGCCCTCCGGCGCAAACTTGACCGCATTGTCCAGGAGATTGATCCAGACCTGCTCTAAGAGTTCCTCGCTGGCTTCGATCGTGATCTCGTCGAACTCCGGCCGGACGTCGAGCCTTTTCTTTTCCCAGCGGTCTTCTAAAAGCAGCAGGCTCCGCCTGAGCTGCTCGGAAAGGTTGTAGGTCGATACACCGGTCAGGATCGTCTGGTTCTCGATCCGCGTAAGGGAAAGTACATTGGTCGCCATTGCCGAGAGCCGGAGCGATTCTTCCTCGATGATGCTTAAATACTCGCTCCGCTGTTCTTCGTTCAGCTCCCGGTCGTTTTTTAAAAGCTTCGCGAAGCCGGCGATCGAAACGATCGGCGTCTTGAATTCATGGGAGAAATTGTTGACGAAGTCCTCGCGCAGCGTTTCCGTTTTCTCCAGTTCCTCCGTCATCCGGTTGAAGCTGTCCGTCACTTCATTTACCGCCGGGAGCCTGCCAAACACCGAGCGGAACTGAAGGCGCGTGCTGAAATCGCCGTCCGCCACCCGGTTCATCGCGTTGATGACCTTATTGACAGAGATCAGCGGCAGGCGGCCGAGCGTGAAAACGAGGAGCGTGCCGACGATCACGCTGATGATCGCGATATCGACCCCGATACGGAAGACCGACCATTCGGAAGTATCCCGGAGGTTCAGGATCCCGTGCTTTGCTAAGAAGACCGCGATCGCGTCCGCCGCGACCATCGTTACGACGAGCGTAATAAATACGATGCCGGAAAGCAGCAGCGTCATCCCCATCCGGTGGTTCCGGATCCGTGCCTTGCTTCTTTTTGTGCTCTTTGCCATTATTTCCTCACCGCCTTATAACCGAGGCCGCGCACGGCGACGATATCAAAATCATCATATTTCTCAAAGCGTTTCCGGAGACGGCCGATGTGTACCGTCACGGTCTCCCAGCCGGTCTCGCTGTCCGAGCCCCAGATCTCGTCCATCAGCTGGATGCGCGTAAAGATCCTTCCCGGATTGGAAAGCAGACGGAACAGCAGCATGAATTCCTTCTGGGGCAGCGTGAATACCTCTTCCCCGTCCGAGACCGTGAGGGCGTCATAATCGAGCGTCAGCCGGCCGACCGTGAGCCGGTGTTCGCTCGCGATCCTGGCCCGCCGGAGGAGCGCGCGGATCCGGAGGACCAGTTCCTCCTCGTCCACCGGCTTCGTGATGTAATCATCCGTTCCGGAAAGGAAGCCTTTCTTCCGGTCTTCTGGCAGCTGCCGCGCGGAGACCATGAGGATCGGCAGGTCCTCCCGCGCCGCGCGGAGCGCCTGCGTCAGCTCATAGCCGTCCATGACGGGCATCATCACGTCCACGACGGCGAGGTCGATCTCCTCACTGTCCAGCACCTTCAGCGCCTCCGCGCCGTTTTCCGCCGTCACCGTCGTGTAGCCCGCGTTCTTCAGTACCGCGCTGAGCAGCCGACGGATATTCTTGTCATCATCCGCGATCAGGATCCGGAACATGGCGTTTTCCTCCCACTCTGCCTGCTATCCACCGCGCAGTATAACACGGAAAGCCCGGAAAGGTCAAAAAAACCGGCTCCTTTTCAGGGGAGCCGGCAGTGTATTTACGGGATCCGCGTTCTTATTCCTTACCTGCGGGGCCGCCTGCCGCCCCGCTTTTTGTTGTCCTTATCCAGCGCTTCGCGCCACTGCGGCGCTGCTGAGAGCTTCTTATTGGCACGGACGGCGCCTGCCGCGAGGTTCATGCTTTCATACATCAGCTGCGTGCCCGCTACGTCATGCTGGTATTCGACCGCGTTCTCCCGGTCGATCCCGATCGACGAAGCGCATTCCTCCGCGTCGATGTTCGCCGCCACAAAGATGAATTCCCAGCCGCTCTCCTCTTTCTTCTTTTCGATCAGCCGCTTGACTTCCGCGCGGGAGAAATGCGTGCTGGCGTTCTCCATGCCGTCCGTCGTGATCATGAAGAGCGTCTTCTCCGGGACGTCCTCCTCCCTTGCGTAGCGGTGGATCTCGCTGATATGGCGGATCGTGTGGCCGATCGCGTCCAGGAGCGCCGTGCAGCCGCCGACCCGGTAATCATTCTCCGTCATTTCCGGAACGCATGTTAACTTCAGCCGGTCGTGGAGCAGTTTTTCCTCCGTATTGAAAAGTACGGTCGTGACCAGGCAGTCGCCTTCGTTCTTCTTCTGTTCGCGGATCACCGCGTTGAAGCCCCCGATCGTATCCGACTCCAGGCCGGACATCGAACCGCTGCGGTCCAGGATAAATACGAGTTCTGTCGATCCTTTTTTCATTTTCAGTTCCTCTCTTTCTTTATGGTCCCTGCCGCTTTTTTCGCGGCCTTTTTCCTTACAGCCGCAGTATAATAAAAAAAGACGGCGCCGTGGTCGCCCGTGAAGCGACATTTCAGGCGCCGAGCAGAGGCTGGTCGAATTCGAAGAGGCACTCGTTGATCGTATAGATATCGTATTTTCCCGCGCGGATGAAGTATTCGATGATCAGGTCAAAGGAACTGGCGTGGGAAAGGGCAAAACCGGCTTTCCTGAGCAGTTCCTCGGTCTCGGTAAGAGAAAGACGGAGCGCGACCGCGAACGCGAGCGCGGTCGCCTTTTTCGGCCGGTAGTCCGTATTCGTGCGGATCTTGGAGAACAGCTTCCGGTCGATGTTCGCGCGCTTATAGCATTCCACGTCGGTCATGCCCTTTTCGTCGATCTTCCGGAGCAGCATTTCGGAGAAGCTTTCGTCGCGTCCGTCAAGAAAGTCCCGGAGCGAAGAAGCCGGGTACGCCGCGGACGGCGCGTGCTGGTAAAAGGCCGTCTCCGGAAAGTTCTGCTGCGGCAGGGGCGCGCTGTCAGCGGGCAGGCTGTTCTGTGCTGCTTTCTTTTCCCTGCGTCCGGACTTTTCTCCCCGGCGGGCGGGCGTCTTTACGGCGTCCGCCTGTGTCTCCGGAAACGCCGCGTCCGAAAAAGCTGCCTGGAATATCTCCTCGGTCTCCGTTAAGAGATCTTTTTCTGCAGGCAGTACGGACGGCGCGTTTGCCGGTCTTTCCGGCGTCCGGCTGCCGGTAAGGAAGTCTTTAATATCCTTCCGGAGCCGCCGGCTGATCTCGTACGCTTCTTTATCGTAGACGACGAGGAAGACCGTCATCTCATGGTCTTTCAGGAACGCGCCGATCTCCCGGACCGCCGTATCGAGCGCCCGGCGTTTCGGATAGCCGAAAGTGCCGGAGGAAACAAGCGGGAACGCGACCGACGAGAGCCGAAGCTCGTCCGCCTTTAAGAGCGCCGCGCGGTAGCAGCTGCCGAGCAGTTTTTCCTCGCCGAAGATCCCGCCCCGGTACACGGGGCCGGCCGTATGAAATACATAGCGCGCGGGCAGGTCATAGCCCTCCGTTACCCGGATGTCGCCGACGCTAAGCGTCCCGAGCGACCTGCGTGCTTCCGTGAGACCGGGTCCGCCGGCCGTAAGGAGCGCGGCTTCCGCCCCGCCACAGGTACCGCTCTCCCGCCCGGAAAGCGCGAAAACGCCCGGATGCGTGGGGTTGACCACCGCATCCGTCTCCATCTTCGCGATATCGTTCCGGACGATCAGAAAAGGCATTTTTAAGCGCCGGGATAGGTGAAGCGGCGTTCCTCAAGCGCTTCCAGGTAGCGCCGCACATAATACTTCGCCATGTTCAGGTTCTGTTCTGAATAATTGCCGCACTCCTCCGGACGCGCGCCGGGGATCTCTCCTTCGAAATCCAGGATAAAACGGCAGAGCGCCGTGACCAGCGGGCAGACTTCCTCCGGCTGTTCCTCGCCGAAAAGCAGCAGGTAAAAGCCGGTCCGGCAGCCCATCGGCCCGAAATAGACGACACGGTCTTTCTCCGCGCCGTTCCGTAAGAATGTAGCGCCGAGATGCTCGATCGTATGCAGCGCGGGCTGGTCGATGACCGGTTCACGGTTCGGCGCGGTAAAGCGGAGGTCATAAGTCGTGACCACGGTATCGCCGCTCCTGTCCTGCCGTGAAAGATACAGGCCGGGAAGCAGCCGCAGGTGGTCTACGGTAAAGCTTGCGATCTTTTCCACGTTCTGCTCCTTTACAGGCTGAGGATCTTTTCGATCACCGGGCCGAGCGCGTCGGTCTCGTAGTCGGCGATCCGGCCGGCGTCGGAGAGCGCCGCGAAGGCGGGATCGATCGGCAGGGACGCGACGGCGGGCACGTTATAGCGCTCCGCGATCTCAGCCGCGTGGCTCTCGCCGAAGATGTAATGCCGCTTCCCGCAGTCCGGGCAGTCATAATAGGCCATGTTCTCGACCAGGCCGATCACCGGGATGTTCATCATCTCCGCCATGTTGACCGCTTTCTTCACGATCATGGAGACCAGCTCCTGCGGGCTCGTCACGATCACGATGCCGTCCACCGGCAGTGACTGGAAGACGGTCAGCGGCGAATCGCCGGTTCCCGGCGGCATGTCCACGAACATGTAGTCCACCTTGCCCCAGGCGACCTCGCTCCAGAACTGTTTGATCACGCCCGCGATCACGGGGCCGCGCCAGACGACCGGGTCGTCCTCATTCGGCAGCAGCAGGTTGATGGACATCAGTTTGATGCCTTCCTTCGTTTCCGCGGGGAAAAGCATCGTTTCCGTGCCGGTCGCCTTTTCCTTCACGCCGAAGAGGCGCGGGATCGAGGGGCCGGTGATATCGGCATCGAGTACGGCAGTCTCCTTGCCGAGGCGCCGCATTGCCGAAGAAAGCAGGCCGGTGACGAGGGATTTGCCGACGCCGCCTTTGCCGCTGACAACGCCGATCACCTTCTTCACGTCGGAATATTCATTCTGCGCCGCAAGAAAGCTGTTCGGCGCGGTCCTGTCGCCGCAGTTCGCGCTGCAGGTCGAGCAGTCATGGGTGCAGTTTTCGCTGTTGATCTCGCTCATTTCGAATCCTTTCCGTACCGGTCCTGAAAAGACCAGTCTGAAGGACAGTATACACATAAAAAGACCGCTTTACAAGGCGGACAGCCGGATTCCGATTGAATTTTCGGCTTTCTTCCTGTAGAATAAGACGCGGACGGCGGAGCACCGGCGCCGTACTTTTCAATACGAAAGGAATGCCAGAATGGAATTCACCGCCAAATGGATCTCCGCCCCTTTTCTCGGACCTGACGCGGTCCCGCGTTATGAAAAAGCTTTTGCCGTCGAAAAGCCGGTTAAAGAAGCCCGCCTGTACTGTACGGCGCTCGGCGTCTACAGGCTCCTGCTGAACGATGCGCCGGTCTCCTCCTATGTGCTGGCCCCCGGCTGGACCGTCTACCGGGACCGGCTGCAGGTCCAGTGTTACGACGTGACCGCCCTGCTGAAAAAAGAAAACCGCCTGACCGCGCTCGTCGGCCGCGGCTGGTACTCTTCCCGCCTCGGCTGGATCGACAAGATCGTGGAAGAACGCAGGAATGCCCCGAAGGGACTGCTGCTCGAACTGAAGCTGACGTATGAAGACGGCAGCGAAGAAGTGATCGCGAGCGACGAAAGCTTCCTCGTCCGTCCCTCAAATATCCTCTTCTCCGAGATCTATGACGGCGAAAAGTTCGACGCCTCCTTCGATCCGGAGACCGTTTCTCCCGTTCCCGCCGTCTGCTTCGACTATGGCTATGAGACCCTGATCCCGCAGGAAGGCGAAGAGATCCGGGAACAGGAACGCATCAGCGGCAAAAAGATCATCGTGACCCCTGCCGGCGAAGTCCTGATCGATTTTGAGCAGGAAGTGACCGGCTATACCGAATTCACCGTCGACGCGCACGAAGGCGACCGGATCGTGATCCGGCACGGCGAGGTTCTGGACAAATACGGCAATTTCTACAACGACAACTACCGCAGCGCGAAAGCGGAGATCTCCTATATCTGCCGGGAAGGGAAACAGACCTGGCATCCCACGCTCACTTTCTTCGGTTTCCGTTACCTGAAACTGGAAAGCTGGCCGGAGGCGGCGGACAGGATCGATCCTGCCGCGTTTACCGCGATCGCCGTCTACTCCGCGATCAGACGCACCGGGCAGGTCGAAAGCTCCGACCCGAAGCTGAACCGCCTTTTTGAGAACGTCTTCTGGGGCCAGCGCGGCAACTTCCTTGACGTCCCGACCGACTGCCCGCAGCGCGACGAGCGCCTCGGCTGGACCGGCGACGCGGAAGTCTTCTGCAAGACCGCAAGCTACAACTTCGACGTACGGCGCTTCTTTAAAAAGTGGCTGCACGACGTGAAGGCGGACCAGTTCCCGGACGGCGGCATCCCGCACGTCGTACCGGACATTCTCTCCGACCGCGACCTTTCGGAGATCGAGACCGACGCCGTGAAAAGCCAGGGCAATTCGGCTGCCTGGGGCGACGCGGCAGTCATCTGCCCCTGGCAAATCTACGAGACCTACGCGGACGTGTCCGTACTGGCGGACCAGTTCGACAGCATGAAGGGCTGGGTGGATTATATCGGCTCCGCGACAAAGGATCCGTACCTCTGGACCGGCGGCACGCATTTCGGCGACTGGCTCGGCCTTGACGCGCCGCAGGGAAGCTACAAGGGCTCCTCGCGGGAAGACCTGATCGCGAGCGCCTACTACGCATACTCGACTTCACTTCTCATCAAGGCAGGAAAGGTGCTTGGAAAAGACGTTTCCGCCTATGAAGAGCGCTATCCGAAGATCGTCGCGGCTTACCGGAAAGCTTTCCCGGAGCTCCGCACACAGACCGAGCACGTGGTCACGCTCATGTTCGGCCTTGCCGAAGATCCCGCAAAGACCGCCGCCGACCTTGCCGCGATGGTGGAAAGAGACGGCTCCATGAAGACGGGCTTCGTCGGAACGCCGCTGATCCTCTACGCTCTCTCCGACTACGGCCGCGCAGACCTGGCCTACGATCTGCTGCTCCGCGAAGAATATCCGTCCTGGCTCTATGCCGTAAACCGCGGCGCCACGACGATCTGGGAGCACTGGGACGGGATCATGGAGAACGGCGATTTCTGGTCCCGCGATATGAACTCCTTCAACCATTATTCCTACGGTGCCGTGCTCAGCTGGGTGTATGAGCGCGCCGCAGGCATCACGCCGCTTATGCCGGGCTTCCGGAGGATCCGGATCGCACCGGTCCCGACCGACCGCCTTACCTCTCTCTCCGCTGCCATCGATACTGTCTCGGGACGGGTATCCTCCAGATGGACACACACGGAAAAAGGGACGGTTTACGAACTCACGCTTCCCGTTTCCGGTGAAGCCGTGATCGACGGCGTCACCTACACACTCGAAGCCGGCAGCTACCGCTTCGTCGGAAGATAAGGAAACCGGATACATGCGCTATCTATTTGAATTCTTTACCAACAAGGTACTCATCAGCGGGCTTGCGGGCTGGCTCATCGCCCAGATCGTCAAGCTGTTCGTCAATCTGGCAACGACCCGGAAATTCGACCTGAAGCGGCTCTGGGGCGACGGCGGCATGCCCTCCGGGCATTCTTCGATGGTGCTCGGCGTCGCGACCTCCAGCCTGCTGCTCTATGGCATCGCTTCCTATCAGTTCGCGATCGCCGCGGTCATCGCGATCATCGTCACGCACGATGCGACGGGCGTCCGGCGGGAAAGCGGCAGACACGCGAAAGCCCTGAACGAACTCATGGAACTCGTTACGGACCAGGAGATCTCGGACGAGGACAAGCTAAAGGAATTCCTCGGGCACACCCATCTGCAGGTGATCGTCGGCGGGATCATGGGCATCCTCATCGCGCTCTTTATCTGCAAGGTGATCCATTAAACAAAGGCCGCTTTTCAGGCGGCCCGAAAAAACAGAAACGGGCGGTCCATCCGGACCGCCCGTTTTTCTGCGGCTTTCGCCGCTTATATGCTGTTCTCAGCGTTTCTCCCCGAGGAAGAAAAGCGCCAGGGTCCCGGGACCCGAATGCGCGCCGATGACCGGCCCGATCTCCGTGATGAGGTCCACGTCCTGTCCGTAACGCCGCTTCAGGATGGCTGCCAGGGTCTTTGCGTCCTCTTCACAGTCCGCGTGTGAGATGAAGACCGTTCCGCCGGCCTTGTCAAGCGCCAGGGCGTCGTATTTCTCCGCAAGCGCCATGATCGACTTCCTGCGGCCGCGGACCTTGGACATATTGATCAGGTGGCCTTCGTCATCCACGTGCAGGACCGGACGGATGTCCAGGATGCCGCCGACAAACGCCGCCGCGCCGGAGACTCGGCCGCCGCGCTTCAGGTAAACGAGGTCGTCCACGGTAAACCAGTGGCAGAGATGCGGGCGGATGGAAAGCGCATAGTCGCGGGCTTCCTCCAGGGACGCGCCCTCTTCGCGCTTCTTCACGGTCAGATAGACGAAAAGGCCCTGGCCTGCGGAAGCACATAGAGAATCCACCACATAGATCTTCCGGTCCGGGAATTCCGCTTTTAATTCATCCGCTGCCATGGCGGCAGACTGGCAGGTAATGGAAAGGCCGGAGGAAAAAACCAGGACCAGAATGTCCTTCCCGGCTTCCAGGATCGGCCGGAAAGCCTTGACGTAGGTATCGCTGTTGATCGCGGAGGTCTTCGCGACGGCGCCCTTCCGCATCCGGTCGTAAAATTCATTAAAGGGGATATCGAAGTTTTCGTACAGGTGCTCTTCGCCCGTAAAGTTGAAATACAGGTTGCTGTATTCCACCTGCCATTTTTTCAGCGTCTCTTCAGAAACGTCACATGCCGAATCCGAATAGATCACATAATCCTGCATTTTTCCTCCTTCCGGTACGTTTCTTCAACCGCACCGGCAGCATTGCCGTTATCTAATGCACTACATTATATTACATTAGTAAATCTATTATGTCAAGCAGAGGGATACTTTATTGCTGCTTGTTTTTCAGTCGAAAACCTGCTATACTTTTTACATCTGAAAAGAGGAGGAAAACAGGGATGTCCTATGAAAAAGCCCTGATCGCGGGAAAGCTCAGGCGCTGGGAAAAGTTTCTGGACGACTATCGTCTGCCAAAGTGGGAAGATATCCCGGATTTTGGCCTTTATATGGAGCAGGTCATCGTGCTCCTCAAGGATTATCTCGATTACCTGCCGCCGGAACTGAAGGAAGGCCCCTTCATCACGCCGGCGACCATCAACAACTACGTGCGTACGAAGGTGATGCCGGAGCCGGTCAAGAAACGCTATTACCGCACACATATCGCGTACCTGATCATCATCGTCTCGCTGAAATACAACTTGAGCATCTCCTACATCCAGAAGCTGCTTCCCGTCGATCTTACAGAAGAAGAACTGGAGGAATTCTACCGCTCCTATGCGGCCTACCATGAAAAAGCGGCGTCCCGTTTTATCGAGGAGATCCGCGCGACGGCCGGACCGATCCTGGATCATGACGATACGAACGAGCATTCCGTCAGCCGCACCGAGGACCTGATCACCTTAAGCGCGGTGATCGGCGGTTTCTGCCGGATCTTCGCGGAAAAGCTGCTGAACCTGAAGGACAAGACCCTGGAGGACGGCGGCAGCATCGAGGTCCGCACGAGCGCCGAAAGGAAGGCGGAAGAAGCCGCCAGGGGAAACGCCAAGGAAAACAAGGCAAAGAAAAAATAATACGCAATGAAAAAGAGGACGCCAATGCGGCGTCCTCTTTTCTTTGTCACTCTGTCAGGCCTTTCTCAGCCGGTCCAGCACCGCAAAGGCTTCCCGCGCGTCGTTCTCAAAATCCGCGCTCTGCCCTTCCACGCTGACGCCGCCTTCGTAGCCCACGGCTTTCAGGTTCCCGATGAACTGTTCATAGAACGGGAAGCACGCGTCGTCCGCCTTCGGGAAGCTGCGGACTTCCTTCTCCGCGATGTGCGTATGCACGACGTGCGGCTCTTTTAACAGCGTATCCACGTCTTCCCCGCCGGCCATCATATGGTAAAGGTCGGCAAGCACCGCGACATTCTCTTCGCCCGCCAGCGCCATCAGCCGCCGGCCGTCGTCCACGGAATTCAGGATGTTGCACTCGTCCTTCCTGAGCGGCTCGATCGCGATCCGGATACCGTTCTCCCGGGCGATCGGCGCCGCCTTTTTCAAAAAATCCGCCAGGATCTGATACGCTTCATCCTCCGGGACCTGATCCGGGCGCATCCTGGCGCCCGCAGAGCCGAAAACGACGGTCGTTACGCCAAGCTCCGCCGCCCGCCGGTATGCTTTTTTAAGATAAGCAAGCTGGGCGCGCTGTCCTTCCTCCGTATACAGCGAATCGCGGCCGGGAAGCATGGAATTCATGCGGGAAACGGGAAGCCCGGTCTCCTGCACTTTTTCTTTCAGTTCACAGAAAGCTTCGTCCGAAAGCTCCGCCACCTGGACCAACGCGAATTCGGCGTAATCATAGCCGATCTCTTTGATCAGGGGCAGGCGGTCAAAAGAAGCGCACATACCAAGTTTCATCATCGCTTTATGCCCAGGGATCCTCTGCCTTGGGGATCCGGATATCCGAGAGGAAGTTGTAGGATGTCACGAACCACTGGCCGGTAGAAGGTTTTTTACGGAAGTCGATCTGCCGCGGAAGATCCGCGCCGCCGGACTTCAGGTAAAGGACCGTGTGTGTTTCATCACGGTGGGAGTACTGGTTCTCGCTGACCTTCAGCACGTAAGGCCGGTTCGGCTGGTAGCCGTTGTCCGGCGTCGCCCCTTCAAAGAAGGAAGCCGGTTTATAGAACTTCCCGCTGAGGGCCTCCTGAAGGAACTGCTTTTCCAGCTGGGAAAGCGGATCCGGGCCGCTGAGGAAGTTCAGCATCTCGATACAGGTATCCGGCGCCGTCTCATAATTCATCAGGGCAAGCAGTGTGAGCGCCGCCGTCTTGTAAGGGGTCTTGAGATCCGCTTCCGGCAGCGCCTTCAGGGCCTCCAGGGTCGTAGGGATCTCCTGAAAGCGGAAGGTCGTGCTCTTGTTCGTTATGCCCTTTTTGACTGCGTCGACGGCTTTTTCCGCCAGTCTTCGCTTCAACATGTCCAGAAAAGACATTTTCATTCCTCCTTTCCGTATCGGCTGGTCTGTATTTTTATTGTAATGCAGAGCAGCCGCTTTTTCAATGCTGCGTTTTAATATAGGGACGCGAGCATCGCCCACATATAGCGGTGCTTCTCAAAGAGCGGCGCAAACTGGTCAAGCGGCAGCGGCGTCGGGACCGTCCCCGTCTCTACCACGACCGCCGGGATCTTTCGCTCGATGATGCACCAGTTCGTAAAGCCGGCTTCGTTGGAATAGCCTGCGAGATAATGTCCCGTCAGATTCGAGATGTGCTGCGCCAGGTTCTGGTTCGCCGTCCAGAGCGGCTCCGGCTGGCCGTACTGCCAGTAGACGAGGTCGCCGTAGGAATGATAGGAGATCACAGCCCGCGGTGAGGTCATGCCGTTTACAAGCTGCATCAGTGCCTGCGCTTCCGCCTGGTCGCCGGGTTCGTTTCCCTTAAAGAAATCCGCGGAAGGTACGCTCCGCTCTCTGACCGTCTCCCAGCCCGGGGAGAAATTGCGGTTCAGGTCCACGCCGAGGAGGTTCGCCTTCCAGCGGGTGAGATAGGTCGGGTAATCATAGGAAGTAAAACCGTTCGCAAGGTCCGACGCGTAGATGCTCCGAAGGTTGTTTTTCAGGTCCTCCCGCCGGATCCCGTCTTCCCCGAGCTGACTCACCGTCACGCCGTCCGGATTGACCATCGGCACGATCACGAACAGCGTGTCCTGAAACAGCGTGCTGAACGGGACGCCGTTGTAGCTGCCGTCTGTATAATGTGCGCAGTAGTATTCCAGCTGCTTCATGACGAGCTGTGCCGTCATGTATTCCCGTCCGTGCGTCGCCGCGCAGATGAAGAACGAACGGGAAGCGTTCCGGTTCCCGAAATAAACCGCATAAAGCGGCCGCCCGTCCGCGGTCACACCGGCGGTCTCAAGCGTCATCAGCTCCGGATAGTTCTCCGAAAGATACTGAAGGTCCGTGCACATTTTGTCGTAGGTGTAGAGCGTCGTGGAAAGATCGATCACCGCATCCGGATCGCGTTTCGGCATGGTTTCCGGCGGAACGGTCTTAGTC
>CADBQM010000064.1 GCA_902796795.1 uncultured Eubacteriales bacterium | reverse complement strand
GGGTGACCTCGTGGAACGGCTCAGCAGGGCAGAGGCTTCGATCACGCTTTCGAAGGAAAGCCGGGAATCGATCCGCCTTGCCGTAAAGGACGCGATCGATCTTTACGACGCGGAAATGTTCACGACATCGCGGGACGCCGGGCGCTCCGTCCGGGCAGCGCTGTTTTCCGCCTACGTCAACGACGGCAAGGAACTGGTGACGGAGATGCTCTCGGAGGCCAACTGTCTCGCGCTCTACGCCAAAGAGAGCGGTTTCCTGATGCTGTATGAAGACGGCTATGAAGGCCTTCGTCCGGAGGACCTTACGTCCGGGAGCTTTTTCGGGGAAGGGACGGAGAGGATCGAGCGCAGCAGCGCGGACACAGTCCGGAAAGGCGATTTCCTCTTCAAGATCGTTCCGGACAACCGCTTCCGGCTCTGCATCCCGCTGAGTGAGGAAGAAGCGACCCGGCTTGGCAAAAAGACCCGGCTCAGCGTCCGTATCAACAAGAATACGGTGCTTTCGGCCCCGTTCTCCATGACAGCCGGCGCGGACGGGAACACCGTCGGCGTGCTGGATTTCGTGAAATACGGCGGCAATTACCTGAAAGACCGTTTCCTTTCGGTCGAGATCCTCGACGAGAGCGTTACGGGCTACAAGATCCCGGAATCGGCGATCGTAAAGAAGAGCTTCTTTGTCGTCGGGGACGAATATATTACCGAGGGCGGCGGCGGAAAGCGGAAAGGCGTGATCGTAAAGAACGGCAGCGAAGAGTACTTTGAGCCCGCAACGGTCTACCAGAAGCTGACGGAAGACGAGACCAGCTTTATCCTCGGCGAGAATACCGCCTATATCTATTCCGACGCGCTCTCCGCGGGCATGACCCTGATCGGCGAGACCCGGACGGACAACGACGCTTTCCATATCCGGAACGAAATGGCGCTCGGCGTCATGACCTCGATCGAGGGCGTCTACCAGATCAACAACGGCTACTGTGTATTTAAACCGATCGTCCGGCTGCAGAGCTCGATCGAGACGTCCTATGTGATCATTGCTTCGGACGTGCGGTACGGGGTCTCTCCCTACGACAGGATCGTACTGAACGCCGACGAAGTATCGGAGAATGAGATCATCTATGAGTGAGAATCCTGCTGAACTGAAAAAGAATTACGAGACTGTTCTTAATAACATCCGGGAAGCGGCGCTTTCCGCGGGCAGGGATCCCGCGTCGGTGCGGCTCATCGCGGTCAGCAAGACCAAGCCGGTTTCCATGATGCGCGAGCTTTACGCCCTCGGACAGCGGGAATTCGGCGAGAACCACGTGCAGGAGATCCTTGAGAAGCGTGAGGAATTCCCGGAGGCGGTATACCATATGATCGGCCACCTGCAGCGGAATAAAGTGCGCCAGGTCGTCGGAAAAGCCGTGATGATCCACTCCGTGGACTCGATACGGCTTGCCGAAGAGATCTCGAAGGAGTCCGTAAAACGAGGCCTCTTAAGCCCCGTCCTTCTTGAGATCAACGTCGGAAACGAGGAGAGTAAATACGGCTTCCGCTTTGATGAAGCAGAAGAAGCGGTACGCGCGTTTTCCCTGCTTCCGGGCATCTCGCTCCGGGGCTTCATGTGCGTTGCGCCCTATGTTGCGGATCCTGAAGAGAACCGCCCGCTTTTTCACAAAATGTGCGATTTAGCGGTTGACATTCGAACTAAAAACATTGATAATATACACATTGACGAACTGTCGATGGGGATGACGAATGATTACCGTGTCGCCGTCCAGGAAGGCGCCACGATCGTAAGGGTCGGGACGGCGCTTTTTGGCAGCAGAGGATAAGGAGCTATCAGGAAATGAGTGTAGTCGATGATTTCTTAAGAAAAATGAAGATGGTCTCGGACGACGATTACGATGACGAGTACGATGAGTACGACGACGTGGAAGAAGAGGAGGACGAGATCTATACGCCTTCAAAGAAGAAGAATAAAAAGGCTTCCCGCCGCAAAGCTGCCGTAAAAGAAGAGGAAGAAGTATACGACGAGCCGGAAGAGGCTTCGACGCCTTACAGTGCTTCCGGGAAGAACCGTCAGCGCCAGAACAACGTGGTCGGCCTCCGCTCCGCACAGCGCGCGAGCGTTCCCGAAGTCTGCATGATCATGCCCAAGAGCTTCGACGACGCCAACACCATTGCGGACGTGCTGCTTTCCCACCGTGCGGTCGTCCTGAACCTGGAAGGGATCGATATGGCCGCAGCGCAGCGGATCATCGATTTTGCCTCCGGTTCCTGCTATACGGTCGGCGGCAACCTGCAGAAGATCTCCAGGAAGATCTTCATCGTTGTTCCGCAGGACATGAATCTTTCGGGCGACTTTGAAGAACTTGTCGGCGATATGATCGACCTGAACCAGGTCAATATGATGCGCTGACGTCCTGTCCGAAACCGTATCCGTAAACACCCGGGAGTGGAGTTTTTTCTCCACTCCCGTTCATTCTGTAAAGTGAAGGAGTATTGCCGATGAAAAAAACGCTTCCGAAGATCCTGCTCATCGCCGCAGGGATCGTTTTGATCATCCTCCTGGACCAGCTGACGAAGGCCTGGGCCGTCCGTGCGCTGAAGGACGCGCCGGATCTCGTCCTGATCCCGGGAGCGCTGGTCTTCCGGTATCTGGAGAACACCGGCATGGCCTTCGGCTTCCTGAAAGCGTTCAAACACCGCGAACTTTTCTTCTACATCGTGACGGGTGTGATCCTGGTCCCGGTGCTCGTGCTGCTTCTGAAAATGCAGCTGAAAAAGCGCAACCTGCCGATCTTCATCGCGTTCCTGATGCTTGCGGGCGGTGCGGTCGGCAATCTGATCGACCGGGTGCGCCTGCATTACGTCGTCGATTTTATTTATTTTTCCCTGATCGATTTCCCGGTCTTCAACGTCGCGGATATTTTTGTCAGCCTGAGCTGCGTGCTGTTGTTTTTCCTGATCCTTTTCGTCTATAAGGACGAGGAGCTCAGACAGCTGCTCTGGCCGTTCGGAAAAAAGAAATGACGGAGTACCTGTATACGGATCCGGAGGCGGAGGGAAAGCGGCTCGACGTTTTCCTGCACGAGATCTATCCGGCAAAGAGCCGCAGCTTCTTTACGAAGCTCATCAAGGACGGCGGCGTCCTTCTGGACAATGAGACCGTCAAGGCCGGGGCTTCCTTAAGCGCGGACAGCGAGATCCGGATCGACTTCCCGGAAGACGTCCCCCTGGACATCCTGCCGGAGGATATCCCGCTCGACATCGTCTACGAGGACGCGGACGTGATCCTCGTCAACAAGCCCAAGGGAATGGTGGTGCATCCCGCGGCCGGGCATCTTACCGGCACGCTCGTCAACGCGCTGCTTTTCCACTGCGGGGATCTTTCCGGGATCAACGGCGTGATCCGTCCCGGGATCGTGCACCGGATTGATATGGACACGACCGGCATCGTGATCGCGTGCAAAAACGATGAAGCCCATCAGAAGATCGCGGCACAGCTGGCCGCCCACAGTATAACGCGGGCATATTACGCGCTTGCCTGCGGTCAGTTCTCGGAGGACGGCGGGACCGTCGACGCGCCGGTCGGCAGGTCGCCGAAAGACCGGAAGAAGATGGCGGTCGTCGAAAAGGGAAAGCACGCGGTCACGCACTATGAGGTCGTGCGGCGCTTTCGCGGCTATACATTGCTCCGCTGCAGGCTGGAGACCGGGCGCACGCACCAGATCCGCGTCCATATGGCGCATATCGGGCACCCGCTTGCCGGCGATCCGCTTTACGGGACGAAAAAACATCCGCTGACCGGGGACGGCCAGTGCCTGCACGCCTATCTGCTCGGCTTCGTGCATCCTTCGAGCGGCGAATATATGGAATTTTCCGTTCCGCTGCCGGCATCGTTCAGGGCGGTGCTCGACCGGCTGAGTCCCCTGTGATTTTTAAAGTTTTTACTTGCGTTTCAAAACGGCGTTTGTTATACTTTTACTTGTAAAAAAAGTAAAAGAATCAAGCGTCCTGGGGCGTTCGAGATTCCTGTTTTTTTGAACCTACATGACATAATACGGGATTCCTGTATTGTATGGCGGATGTCAGGCCTCATTTTTTACCTTCGGGTAGCAGGGGAAGGCAGAAGCGCATGCCGCGGAAACCCACCTGGCTGAATGCTGGGAGTCAACTGACAGGATAACGGCGCTTCGGGACATTTTACGATATTTAAAAGCGGCAGAAAGCCGCGGAAAGAGCACTTTATGCGTTATGATCCTTCGGTAATCGAAAAGAAATGGCAGGACATCTGGGATAAGGAAAGGGCTTTCCACGCGGAAAACGATTATTCCAGACCGAAATACTACGCGCTGGTGGAATTCCCCTATCCGTCGGGACAGGGGCTGCACGTCGGACATCCGCGTCCCTATACGGCGCTGGATATCGTCGCCAGGAAACGCAGGATGCAGGGCTACAACGTCCTGTATCCGATGGGCTGGGACGCTTTCGGCCTGCCGACCGAGAATTATGCGATCAAGAATCATATCCATCCGAAGATCGTGACGGCGAACAACGTCCGCCGCTTTAAAGAGCAGCTGAAAGGACTCGGTTATTCCTTCGACTGGGAGCGCGAGATCAATACGACGGATCCGGATTATTATCACTGGACCCAGTGGATCTTCCTGAAGCTCTTCAAGGCGGGACTTGCATATAAGGCGGAGATGCCCATCAACTGGTGCACCTCCTGCAAGGTGGGCCTTGCGAACGAAGAGGTCGTGAACGGCGTATGCGAACGCTGCGGCTCGGAGGTCATCCGCAAGATCCGCAGCCAGTGGATGCTGAAGATCACGGATTATGCCGACAAGCTCCTGGAAGGCCTGAAGGATGTCGACTATATCGAGCGCGTCAAGGTCTCCCAGACCAACTGGATCGGTCGTTCGGAAGGCGCGGAGGCGGTCTTTAAGATCGCCGGCAGCGACGAAGGCCTGAAGATCTATACCACACGCCCGGATACGATGTTCGGCGCGACCTATATGGTCATTTCCCCGGAGCATCCGTATCTGGACCTTTTTAAGGATCGGATCGAAAATTACGAAGAAGCGGCGGCTTACCGCGCGGAAGCGGCGAAGAAGAGTGAATTTGAACGTACGGAGCTCGTCCACGAGAAGACCGGCGTCGAACTGAAAGGCCTGAAGGCCGTCAACCCCGTGAACGGCGAAGAGATCCCGATATGGATCTCCGACTACGTCCTCATGACGTACGGGACCGGCGCCATCATGGCGGTGCCGGCGCATGATACGCGCGACCATGAATTCGCGGTCAAGTTCGGCCTGCCGATCATCCCGGTCATCGACGGAGGGACCGACGTCATGGCGGAAGCCTATACCGATATCGAAGAAGGCTGCATGATCAATTCCGGCTTCCTGGACGGCATGAGCGTGAAGGACGCGATCGCCGAGATGAAGAAATGGCTTTCCGAAAAAGGCATCGGCGGCGCCAAGGTCAATTACAAACTCCGCGACTGGGTCTTCTCCCGCCAGCGTTACTGGGGCGAGCCGATCCCGCTGGTCTATTGCGAGAAGTGCGGCTGGCAGGCGATCCCCGAAAGCGAGCTGCCGCTGAAGCTCCCCAACGTGGAAAGCTATGAGCCGACCGACGACGGCGAG
>CADBQM010000063.1 GCA_902796795.1 uncultured Eubacteriales bacterium | reverse complement strand
AGTACATATAAAAGGATCAGTCCGAGTGCCATGATCCCTGCCATGAAGATATACAGCGCACGGATCGAAAAATGATCGATGATCTGTCCGCCGACGTTCTGCATGATGATCGACGTCAGACTCCCCGACAGCGCCGTTACCAGTGTCAGTGCGCTCATCTGATATGCGGGCGGAACGATATCTGCGATCACTTTCATATTGATCATGATATAGATCATCGTGGACGTGGACCTGCAAAGCACCGTAACGACCGCCTGTACGGCCGGTACCGGGATCAGCACGTAAAGCAGGAACTGCAGAAAGGCGATCGAGAACGATACCGTCATCAGCTGCATGTTATGCAGCTTTTCCATGAACCTGGCGGCAAAAAAGATCACCGGGATCTCCATCATCGTACTGATGAACATGATCGTTGTTACGGTCGTGACCGCGACGCCTTCGCTCTGGTACAGCGCCGGCAGGTAGACCGCGTTCAGGCTCATCGTACAGTAAAAGGCAGCCGTGATGATCAGATATTTGATGAAATTCCCGTTTTTCAGGACTTCCCGCTTATAATTCCTGCTTACGTCTTTCCGTGCGGCGCTGTCCGTCTTTTCTTCACCGGTTCAGATCATCAGGACGCCAAACGCCGCCGCGATAATAAAGACACTGAAAAAGATATAATTGCTGCCGCCGGAAAAATGTTCATATACATATCCGGCGATCTGCGAACCGACCGCGTAGCCGATCGTGCCCCAGATCCGTATACTTCTGTAAGAGAATTCCCGGCATAAGGTCGCCAGGCGTTCGATGTAGGGATTGGCGCCGTATGTCAGTGTGATCGTTACACCGTAAAACAGGATCAGCAGGACGTAATTCCTGGTCAGGCTGAATAATAGCCCGGTGACCGATGAAAGGACAAGCATGACGATGCTGACGCTTTTCCGGCTGAAGCGGTCCTGCAGAAAGCCGATCAGCGGCTGTGCTGTCATTATTGTTTCCGAAAAGGAAAAACGTTATTCTTTTCTTGCTGATTTCCCATGCGGCATTATTTCTAAATTGCGGAGATTTCAGGGTCCTCTCCTGCGTTGACAGCCGTTAAACTTCGTGTTATATTTGGTTTAACGAATAATTCGGAGGCGGATTATGCCGGACCTTTCCTATCATAAAGAAGAAGAGATCAGAAACACCCAGAAACTGCGCGAACTGATCCGCGAGCTGCCGCCCTATGTCCGGGACTTTTTCCGCGGCATTGAACCGACGACCAGTTCCCGGACCCGGATCGCCTATGCTTATGATCTTCGCGTCTTCTTCCGCTATCTGCATGAAAACAACGGGACTTTTTCCAAAAAAGAGATCCGGGAGATCCGGCTTGACGACCTGGAATCCCTGACGCCGATGGACATCGAGGAATACCTGGATTACGTCAAGGTCTACTCCTCTCCCGCTTCTGCCCGCGACCGGCGTTCGAACGACCTCCAGGCGATCAAGCGGAAACTTGCCTCGCTCCGGACGTTTTATAAATACTTTTATATGAAGGAGCTGATCCGTTACGACCCGGTCTCGCTTGTCGCGATGCCGAAGCTGCGTGAAAAAAACATCATCCGCCTGGATGCGGACGAGGTCGTGGACGTGCTCGACAACGTGGAAAGCGGTTCTCATCTTTCTAAACAACAGCAGGCTTTTCATGGAAAAGGAAAGACCCGGGACCTGGCACTGATGACGCTGCTTCTCGGCACCGGGATCCGCGTTTCGGAGTGCGTCGGACTGAATCTCGGCGACGTAGACTTCAAAAACGACGGTATCTCCATTCACAGGAAAGGCGGCAAGGAAGTCACGGTCTATTTCGGTGAAGAGGTAGAGGAAGCACTTCTTGACTATCTGGAAGAAAGGAAAGGAATCATACCGGAAAGCGGTCACGAAAACGCACTGTTTCTTTCTTCCCAGCGCCGCCGGCTGAACGTCCGCTCCGTCGAAAATATCGTCAAAAAATATACGGCGTCGCTCGGCCTCGGCAAGAACATCACACCGCACAAACTGAGGAGCACCTACGGTACGGCGCTGTACCGGGAGACCGGCGATATCTACCTGGTGGCCGACGTGCTCGGGCATTCCGACGTCAATACCACCAGGAAACATTACGCCGCGCTCGAAGACGAACAGCGGCGCCAGGCAAGGGATAAAGTACATTTAAGAAGAGACTGAATTGAAAAGCGCCGCCGCCCGATATACCGGACAGCGGCGTTATTTCAATTCAGTTTTCTCTGCTGTTCCTGCTGGAAAGCGCGGACCCTGTATTTCGTCCTGAATTCCCGCAGCGTCATACCGGTCTCTTCCTGGAAGCGTTTTCCGAGATAACTCTGCGAACTGAAGCAGAGATAATTGGTGATCTCCAGATAAGTATAATCGGAATAGATCAGCATATTCCGGACCAGAACGAGCTTCTGGCGCAGGATGTAGTCGGTGATCGTGATCCCTTCGAATTTTCTGAAGATCGTGGACAGATAATTGCTGTTGATTGCCAGGCTTTCAGCGATCTCGCTGACACGGATCTTCTCATGCAGATGCTTGAAAATATATTCTTTGCAGCGCTCGACATATTCATTCGTTTTGCCGGCGTCACGGTTGCGGATCGCTTCCCGATAGGACCGGACGGTGCGGGTAAATTCGATCTCTGCCGCGCGTGCTACCGCCTCCGCGTCCCGTGTCGTCGTCTGTTCTTCCAGCTCCTGGATAAAACGGTCCGACATGGAAAAGACGACTTCATAGGGAACGCCGCCGCGGATCGCCGCGCGGCTGCTGATGGTGATGATCACGATCCCCAGATTCTTTTCATGCCGAAGCGGATCTTTAGACAGGGCGCCGACGTTGCCGTTGTATGTTTCTTCAACGATCTGCCGGAGCAGATCCTCATCTCCGCGTTCTACCGCCGCCATTTCCCGTATCTCCTCGTCGAACGGATTATGGTTGGCAGCCGTCTCCAGATTATCAAAGACCATCTGGGTGACTGTAGAAAGGATCTTCTCATTGGTCCGTTCGCTGATATGGTTTTCACGGACGACCTGTTCCGGCGTGATCCGGTCTTCGGGGACCGGGTCATCTTCCGCGGAAAAAGCATTCGATATGAGCAGAATGTTCTCCATCAGCGGCCTGAATTGCTGGGGCGGCAGCTTTTCCCTTAAGCCGGTCAAGTCTGCCTGGCTGAGCAGCGATTCGTATACGTGAGAACATTCGAAATAGATCCTGCTCTGCATCGGTCCCAGTACAAACAGATCTTTTCCGATCCGTATGGATGCATAAAAGAAATAGTACGGCGCGACGACGACGATATACGGGATCCGGCCTTCCGAACCGGCCATTTCCTGCAGAAATGCCGCCGTGACCAGGCTCCGGTCATCCGGTGCCTCCTGCTTCGCGTATGTACGGATGACCTTCAGGTCATTATCACAGATCCTGATGTTGATATGCAGCCGGTCTGCCAGATATTCCAGCAATTTTTCCGGGTCTGCCGTCATATTGTTTTTGCGATCCATGGTTCATTGTCCTTCATCTATGTTGAATAGTACCAAAAAGCATCTCAAGTCTCTTCCTTAATGGATTCATTATATACATAAATCAGAGAATTTGTCTATATTGAAGAGAAAATTGATATACTTAATCCGGCAATTTTAATATATTGAAACCAGGTTGTATCACTATGCAATTTTGTATCATCAAGGTTTCAAATTAAAAGAAAAGGGAGGTTTATTTCAGTGAAATACCTGAAGAATTTCGGAGCAGAGTTCAGGAAGAACAAACCGCTCTTCTCCATGATTGCGCCCGCCTTCATCCTGACCCTGGTTTTATCCTATATCCCAATGGTCGGTCTGATCCTGGCATTCAAGGAATGGAACTTTGCCGGCGGCGTCTTCGGCTCGAAGTGGAACGGCCTCGCTAATTTCCGCTTCCTGTTTGCATCCGGCAAGGGCTGGCTGATCACGAGGAACACGATCCTTTATAACCTGCTGAACCTTGTGACTTCTCAGGCTCTTGCCATCGTTCTTTCCATTTTCATCACAGAGATCCGGGCAAAATATTTCAAGAAGATCACACAGTCTCTGATCTTCCTGCCCTACTTCATTTCCTGGGTCCTGGTCGGTATCTTCGTATTTGCGATCTTCAACTACGAGACCGGCATGCTGAACAATCTCCGTGCCAGCTTCGGCAAGGAGCCTTATAACATTTATCAGGTTCCCGGCATCTGGCCTTTCCTGATCTGTGCGTTCAACTCCTGGAAATGGTCCGGCTACAACTCCGTCATCTACATTGCGGCCATTACCGGTGTCGACCAGGAGATCTACGAAGCAGCGGCGATCGACGGCGCGAATATTTTCCAGCGCATCCGCCATATCATGCTGCCCTGCATCCGTCCCACGGTCGTAACGATGCTGCTCCTGCAGATCGGCCGGATCCTCCGCGGCGATTTCGAAATGTTCTATCAGATCGTCGGCAGCAACGGCCAGCTGTATGATATGACCGACGTCATCGATACCTATGTTTTCCGTTCTCTGACGACGAGCTCCAACATCGGTATGACGACCGCCGCCGCGTTCTATCAGTCTGCAGTCTGCTTCATCGTCATCATCGTCGTCAACGCGATCGTCAAGAAGATCGACGCGGACTACGCATTATTCTAAAGGAAGGAGGGACTGAAAAATGGCTGCGAATACCAGTGGATTTGAAGGCGCATCAAAGATCAAGAACAGCCCTTCGTCAATGATCTTCTATATCATTGCCTATATCGTCGTCGCTTTTATGGCGATCGTCTGTCTCGTTCCTTTCCTGATCATGGTATCGGGTTCGTTTACGGCAGAAAAATACATCACCTTCCACGGATTTAACATCTACCCTGTTGAATTCTCTACGTCGGCCTACCAGATCATATTCAAGAATCC
This sequence comes from uncultured Eubacteriales bacterium, assembly GCA_902796795.1. GTDB lineage: Bacteria > Bacillota > Clostridia > Lachnospirales > Lachnospiraceae > UBA1267. The sequence continues at coordinate 10,597 of CADBQM010000063.1, read as the reverse complement.
GGCTACGGTCGCAAAGGCTTACGGTGTTTCGATCTACGTCACGCTCCTCGGGACCTTCCTCGGGCTGATGATCACTGCTGCGACCTCCTATGTCCTTGGACGTAAGGATTTTAAGTACAGGAATAAGTTTTCCTTCTTCTTCTACTTCACCACCCTCTTCAACGGCGGTCTGGTCTGTACCTATATCTTCTTCGTCCGTTACCTGCACCTGAGCAACAGCCTTTGGGCGATCATCCTTCCCGGTATGTTCAGTGTCTTTAATATGCTGATCATGCGTACTTTCGTCGTCGGCATCCCGACGGCACTGATCGAATCCGCAAAGATCGACGGCGCCGGAGAATACAGGATCTTCTTCTCGATCATTCTTCCGCTGCTGAAACCGGGTCTTGCGACCATCGGCCTGTTCCTCGCGCTTGCTTACTGGAACAACTGGTACAACGCAATGCTCTTTATCACGGATACGGACAAGTTCCCGCTCCAGTACATGCTGTACAATACGCTGCAGAAAGCAGAAGCCATGTCGCGTATTGCCGCACAGGCCGGCATTGTCGTGGCGGACGTTCCGTCCAACTCGCTGAAGATGGCGATGGCAGTCGTAGCGACAGGCCCGATCCTGATCGTCTACCCCTTTGTCCAGAAGTATTTCGTTGCTGGTATCACGATCGGCTCCGTCAAGGGATGACCGGTTTTGATATAAAAAACAAAACTTTTCATGCAAGGAGGGAAATAATGAAAAGGTTTTTGGCAATTCTGCTTGCTGCAGCCATGATGCTGTCGCTTGCAGCATGTGGTGGCTCCGGCTCTGGCGGAAACACCAACAAGGAAGTAGAGCTTGTCATGTATTTCATTTCTGACCGCCCGGCCGGCCAGGACATCGTTGATGAAAACATGAATAAGCTCTTCAAAGAGAAACTGAACTGCACGCTGAAGATCAACTGGATCTCCTGGGCAGGCTACCGCGACACCTACAACTTAAAGCTGTCCGGCGGTGAACCCATCGACCTGATCTACACCGCAGGCTGGCTTAACTTCTCCGATATGGCACAGCGCGGCGCGTTCAAGAATCTGGACGAGCTCTGGCCGAAGTACGCGCCTAAGAACTATGCCAAGGCGACGGACGATGCGAAGAAGCAGGCGACCGTAAACGGCCATATCTACTGTGTGCCGACCCTGATGGCGACCTACATGGGCTATGGACCGACCTATCGTACCGACATCCTGAAGGGAACCGAGCTGGAAGGCAAGGAACTGAAGAACTTTGACGACGTTGAGAAATACTGCGAAGTCGCGCTTCAGGTACATCCCGAAGTTCAGCCGCTGAACATTTACGAGAACGGTTCTGAATGGGACGACATGTGGATGAGAAGCAAGGGCTACTTCTATGTAGACCGTACGCTCGGCCTCTGGTTCGACCCCACCGAAGAGAATCCGAAGATCTTCCCGCTCTATGAAGAGCCCGAGATCAAGGATTTCCTTGAGATGATGAAGCGCTGGAACGAGAAGGGCTTCTTCTCCAAATCCTGCCTGTCTGATTCCGATTCTCAGAAGCTTCAGACCGGTAAAGCGTTCATCACCGTTCATAACATCGACACTTATTCAGGTCGTCAGGCAGCCAGCAACATCGGTCAGGATGACTACAGCTGGGCTTTCTATGATTTCAATAAGTATGCGGCGCATCTTCCCTGGACCCAGGACTCCATGGCGATCCCCGCAAGCTCCAAGAATCCTGAGCGCGCACTGCAGCTGTGGGATCTGATCACCACCGACCAGGAAGCGTTCGACGCATTCTACTATGGCATCAAGGGCACGACTTATGAGCTCAACGATAAGGGTGAAGTGAAGTCCCTGGATCCCGATACCTACGGCCAGTCCGGCATGTGGGCAGCCCGTTCCACCGGTATCTATCGTGACAGCTACGGCACGCCGCAGGAATGGCATGATTGGCATCAGAAGTGGGAAGAAGAGATCAAGAAGGACGATACCTGGGAGCGTTATGCAGGTTTCGTATTCACGACCGCCGGTCTTGAGACCGAAGTTTCGAACGTCACCGATGCAATGTCCACGTATTGGAAGCCGCTTGAACTCGCGCTGAACACCAACGGTATCGACGGTGGCTTCAAGGAGTTTGAGGAACATATGAAGACCGCTGGCGTCGAAAAGCTGATCACGGAACTCCAGAAGCAGCTTGACGCTTACGTCGCCGGCCTGAAGTAAAGTGTGACTCGCTTCCGGTCACTGCATTTCATCTGATACAGTACCGGAATCATGAAACACCCGCAGCATAAAAAGCTGCGGGTGTTTTTTATTACTCCCCTGCTATTCCGGAAGCCGCAAGAGCAGGGATCTTCCGTGTGTTTTCAGCCAGCGGTATGAGCGTTCATATTCCGGATAAACTGCAAATACTTCCCGGTAAAAGGCAGCGGAATGGTTCATCTCCTTTCTGTGACAGAGTTCATGGACGACGACGCTGTCGAGGACCTCTTCCGGGGCAAGCATCAGCAGGCAGTTAAAACTCAGGTTGCCGACTGCGCTGCAGCTCCCCCAGCGCGTCTTCTGCGCCCGGATCGAGATCCTGCCATAAGAAACATGCAGCTTTTCCGCGTAGAAACGAACCCGTTCCGGGATCCTTTGAGCAGCCTCCCGTTTCAGTTTTTCCAGGTCTTCTGACGTCAGCCGGTCCGTGCCAGCCGCTTCCCTGAGTCTTATTTCAATCTCTTTTTTCTTCTTCAGGATCCAGTTTTCATGCTGCTCCAGAAATGAAGTGATCTCGCTGCGCGGGACAACAAAAGGCGCCCGGACGATAACGCTTCCGTCCGGCTTCACTTCGATCGCCATCGTCCGTCTTTTTGAACGGATCAGGCGGTATCCCTTGTCAGGTCCTTCACCCATTTGTACTTCCTGAAATGCAGCATGACCCACGGGAGCTTTCCGATCTCATCCAGGCAGGTGCAGGCATAGACTGCCAGTACCGGCCAGTGGAAAACAAAAGCACCGAGGACGGCGAGCGGGATCGCGACGCCCCACATCATGACCGCAAGGCTGTAAACGTCGAACATGGTATCTCCGCCTGCCGCGAAAACACCGTTGATCGTCACCGTCGTGATATTCCTGCCGACCATATAAACGGCCATGATGACCATCATGCCGAGAAGATATCTCGCCGCATCCCCGTTTAAGTGCGTAAAACGCAGGATAAACGGCGTCAGCGCTAGGATCAGCACCATGCAAAGCACACCGATCAGGACAGAGATCCTGGCTAGTCTTTTTCCGTAATTCCTGCCCTCATCAAGCCTTCCCGCACCCAGCTCGTTGCCGACCATGATCCCGCCTGCCGCGCTGATACCGCGGCAGAAGCAGCAGCTTAAGTCGCGTACCACGGCCGCAATGGAATTCGCCGCGGCCGCGTCCTTCCCGAGATGTCCGACGATCGCCGTATATCCGGTAAAGCCGATGCCCCAGCAGGTCGCCCCGCCGAACAGCGGCAGCGCACAGCGCATGAAATCCTTTGTCAGCAATCTGTTCCCGCGGAAGAAGCGTTTCAGGTCCGGTGTGTAATACTTTTTCCGGAAGCTCAGAAGGATCACCGTCAGCAGTTCAATGATCCGCGCGATCAGCGTCGCGATCGCAGCGCCCTCCGCTCCCAGTACCGGAAAGCCGAGCAGACCAAAGATCAGGATCCCATTCAGGATCAGGTTCAGGACGACCGCCATCGTACTGACGTAGGCGCTCGCCGCGACGTGGTCCGTGACCTTCATCAGCGTGAGATAAGACTGGGAGATCCCGGTCAGCAGATATGACCAGCCGGCGATCCGTAAATAATCCGCGCCGATTGCAATGAGCTCCGTATCCTTCGCATAGATCAGCATCAGCTTTTCCGGGAAGAATACGCAGCCGATGAAAAAGAGAACAGAGATACCGATACTGACGCGCAGCATGAGCAGGAAGATGTCGTTCAGGCTGCGCAGGTCCTTTTTCCCGAAATACTGCGCGCCTAAAATGGCACCTGCACCGACTGCAGCCTCCAGCGCCATATTCTGTACAAACTGGATCTGCGTCGCAAGGGAGACCGCCGCCATCGCGTCCTGGGAAGACTGCGAGAGCATAAAAGCATCTCCCGCCGCGACCGCAGCCAGCATCAGCTGTTGGAAAGCGATCGGCAGCGCGAGACGGATCAGTTTTTTGTAGAATTCTTTATTGTTCCGGGTCACTCTGCTTCTCCGTCTTCCGACGGGCGTACTGTTTCCGTAAGACCGGAAAGAACGTGCTTCGGACAATATGCCCGTACAAAGATCCCGTCTTCCGTATATTTCTCTTCGATCAGCTGCCCGTATTTCCGGATCCGGCTGATCAGCGCCGCATCCCGGAAGGAAAAGAGTCTTTCTATATAAGCGAGCCGGTCCCTCAGCAGGCCGGACAGCTCCGTAAGGAACTCGGGGATCCCTGCTCCTGTCAGTGCCGAGACGTTCAGGCTCCGATCCGCACGGCGGTCGATATGATAAGGATCCGGATCCGGAAGATCGCATTTATTAAAGAGTGTGATCACCGGTTTCTGCCCCGCGCCGAGCTTATCCAGTGTTTCATATACGACGGCCATCTGCTTGTCGCGGTCCGGATTCGCGCTGTCCACGACGTGCAGGATCACGTCCGCGTATCTGGCTTCCTCCAGTGTGCTCCTGAAGGCTTCCACCAGTTCATGCGGCAGTTTGCTGATAAAGCCGACCGTGTCGGTGAACAGCACGTTTTCGCCGCCCGGCAGCACTGCCGTGCGCGTCAGCGGATCAAGCGTCGCAAACAGCTGGTCCGCGGTATAGACTTCCGCGCCGGTGATCGCTTTCAGAAGCGAAGATTTTCCGGCATTCGTATAGCCGACCAGGGCCGCTACCGGCAGCGTGCTTCTCTTCCGGCTTCCGCGCGTCATCGCACGGTGCCGCTCCACGTCCTTCAGGTTCTGCTTCAGGCTGCTGATCCGCTCACGGATCCTACGGCGGTCGGTCTCGAGCTTGGTCTCGCCGGGGCCCCGTGTGCCGATACCACCGCCGAGCCGCGACATTGCCGTACCGTAACCGGACAGCCGGGTCATCTGATAACGCAGAAGTGCCAGTTCTACCTGGAGCGCGCCCTCTCTCGTATTCGCGTGTGCGGCGAAAATGTCCAGGATCAGGACGGTCCGGTCCATGATCTTTACGTCAGGAAAACGCTCGGCAAGGTTTTTCATCTGCGCCGGTGACAGCGGATCGTCGGCGATCACGCCGTTCGCGCTGCTCTCCCGGATCAGCACGGCAAGTTCATCCAGTTTCCCTTTTCCGAGATAGGTCGCCGGATGGACCGCTTCCCGCTGCTGGATCAGCCTCCCGACGACGGACGCGCCGGCCGTATCGGCGAGCAGTGCCAGTTCATCAAGAGAAGCCCCGGCGTCTTTCACGTCCGGGGTCGCTGCTGCGATCAGGATCACACGTTCCTGTATGTCGATGATGTCCAAAAAAGTCCTCCGTCCTTAATACAGCGGTATATCGGTCACGTTTCCGTCATCATACCACAGTTCGAGCCGGCTGTCACGGGCGTAAAAGCCCTTATCCTGATAGAAACGGATGGCCGCGGCATCTTCTTCGAAAACAGAAAGAACGACGGTTTTATGGCCTTTTTTCTTCATCTCGTGAAGTACATGCATGAGAAGGCTGCCGGCCAGGCCTTCTTTTTGGTGATCCGGTACCGTAAAGATATTTTCTGCGGCACATGCATCATCGTTTATCTGATAAGCCAGTATGCCGGAAAGAACACGTCCTTCCTCTCTCAGGACATAGATCTTCCCGTTACCGTCCCTGCACTGAAACAGGACGTCGCTTAAGCTGTTCGCGACGAGGAAAGCTTCATTACTGCTCTTTTCATAGGCCTTCAGCTGCTCCTGTTCCATAATATCAAGGGTCTCCGGCTGTAGGCCTTCGGGAAATACAGGTGCAGGGAGATCTGCTGTGAGATCAAAAGCAAACTCCTTCATCTCACGTACCGGCCGGAAGCCTTTGTAAAGAAAAAAGTCCCGGGCGTAGACGGCGCTTTCTCTGACCCAGGTCCGAAGGACGATCTTCTTCCGGGGGAAGTTTTTCCGTATCCTCTGCGTATCCTTCATCAGTGCGTCCGTAAGACGGGAAAGCGCGTCCGCTTCTTCCTCTGTCCCGGATACGGAAGCGATCATCATATGCAGATGATAGACCGGGAGTTCCCGTTCAAAGATCTTCAGGAACGACGGACCCGCATACAAAAAGCAGGCGCCGAGAAAACGACTGCCGGCATATGCCGTATGCACACAGTCCAGGAGCACGTCCTTATGCTCCGTCAGTGTCAGAAAAAAGTCCGGATTCATCTGCCGGACTTTCGGAAGATCTTTTGCTGTCAGTTTTCTGATCCTGATCATGAATTCAGCCGGTCGACCATCGGCAGGATGCCGTCGAGCGCAGGGACCGTTTCGTGAAAATAAGGCCGGTCGCCGTCTTCCGGCGGCGTCAGGTCCGGGACGTAGACGACATACATGCCCGCATCATGTGCAGCGCGGATGCCGTTCGGGGAATCTTCCGCAGCAAGACATTCCGCCGCCGGAAGTCCCATTGCATCTGCGGCGAAAAGATAGACGTCCGGCGCCGGCTTCCCGTGCGCGATCCCGTCCGCACTGATGATGTTGTCAAAAGCCTCCGGGTCGATCCCGGCATTCATAAGCGAACGCCTGGCTTTCCCGATCTCGGTCGCGGTCGCGATCGCCGTCCGTATACCGCGCGTTTTCAGGCCTTCCAGCACTTCTGTAACGCCGGGCTTCTTCAGAAAACCGGTCTGCTCCATATAATCACTGCCGCGCCTGCTGCAGTTTTCCTGGACGGCCGCGTAATCAAACTCAGGTCCGAACCAGCGCTTCATCAACGCCTCCGCTTCCGGATGGCCAAGCGAACGCAGCTGGTAAAACTGTTCGTCCGTCAGCATATATCCCGCTTCCCGGCAGACGTCTTTCCAGAAGACGCGGTAGATCCGTTCTGAATCGATCAATGTCCCGTCCAGGTCAAAGATCACTGCGTTTATCACGTTTCCCCCTTCTGCCGTTGACAAACAGGATAACTGCCGTAAGGATGAGCACGCCTGCGGACGCAAGCGAGACGAGGGCGATCCTCCCGGAAGTCATGATGCTTTTCGTGCTGGCGGGGATAACGCCCTGCAGCAGGTCCTCTTCCCGTTCCGCATCCGAAGGGGACAAGGCCGGAGCTTCTGTCTGGATCTCCGCATCATTTCCGGCCGCAGCCGTCACGCCGCCGGCCTCCTTATCCGCCGTATTTCCGTCATACACCGCGTCGTTCTTTGCCTCCGCGGCTTTATTGCCCGTTGGCACGAACGCACCTCCGTTCATCTTGTCACCGCTGACCCGGATGAGATTCAGTGCGGAAACAGCGCTGATGATCAGGAACACCGCCGCAGCAGCCGCGAGGACGCGGATATAGGCCGTCAGGCGCCGGTTACGCACCTGCTCGCTCTTCTCAAGAAGCTCGTGATCTGTTTTCCCGATCGCGATATAAAGGTCTTCGTTATTCATGCATCAGTCCTTCTTCTGTCAGATAGCGGCGCAGTTTCTCACGCGTACGCTTCAGGATCACGGAGGTGTGATTCTCGGTAATGCCGAAACGATCGGCGATATCCCTGACAGATTCCGTGAAAAAATACCGTCTTAAAAAAATGCCTGCGTCGCGGCTCTTCTGTTTCTTCAGGAAAGCATTGATACAGTCGGAAAGCGCCTGCCCGAGCACTTCTCCCTCGACGTCGGTCCCGGAAGCGACACATTCAGCAAGTTCATCGAGCACGAGCGGCATCTCGCCGTCATAGCGCTTCTTCGCGCGTTCTGCGCGGTAGCGGTCAAAAGCGAGGTTCCTGGTGATCTCCGCAAAAAACATCCGCAGGACGGAAGGCCGTTTCGGCGGAATGGCCTGCCAGGAGCGCAGCCAGGTATCGCTGACACATTCTTCTGAATCCTCATGGTTCTTCAGAATATTGTCGGCGACCGCATAGCAGTACCTGCCGTATTTTCTGCTGCTTTCTTCGATCGCCTGCTCATTTCTCGCGAAATAAAGGGCGATGATCTCCTGGTCTTCCAAAGCTGCGTCCTCCCGCTGAACAGCTTTCACAAGTAAAGACGGAAGCGCCTGTCTGATATGACGCTTCTACATGCCTGCTTCCGATAAAAAACGAAAGATCGTTTCATAATACAGTTCCGGATCCTTGCTCTGCGTCTGGCCATGTCCGGCGCCTTTGACGATGAGCACTTCCTTATTCCCGCGGTCTGCTTCCGACAGTCCCGTTCCTGCGGCCTGAAACAGCTCGTCTGCCATCGAAACATCGATCATCCGGTCTTCGTCCCCGTGAATGATAAGCATCGGAACAGGGCTCTTTTTGACCGCTTCCAGGGCAGATGCTTTCTTCAGGTCATAACCGCCGCGGATCATCAGCATCAGGTTCGCCGCGTCCAGGATCAGGAACGGCGGGATCCCGGCCCATTCTTTGACCTTGTCGCCGAACATCCGGTAACCGTCCGTATAGGCGCTGTCAGAAACGACTGCCTTCACCTGCGGCGGAAGTTCCGCCTCCGCTCCCATCATCAGCGCGGTCGAAGCCCCCATCGACTGACCGTGCAGGACGATCGAAGCCGCAGGATCCCTGGAGAGGATCTCTTTGATATAGATCATGCAGTCTTTGCTGTCGGTGTAGCCCATACCGATAAAATCGCCGTCTGATTCTCCCTGGCAGCGGAGGTCCGGAACGATCACGTGATAGCCTTTCAGGTAATACTGACGGGCGAATTCGTACATTTCCTCTTTCCAGCCGGTATAGCCGTGCAGGACGAGCGCCCACAGGTGGCTGCCGTCCTCCCGGAGGAATTCAGTGGCCACCAGACGGTAGCCGTCATCCGTAAAGTTTTCAAGCTTCGTTTTCGGGGTATTCTTTACCCACTCATCGGTTTCAGAAAGTGCTTCCTTCCGGTGCTCCTTGATATCGTCGGTCTGGACCTGTTCCGCATAGGAACGGTCGGTGATCTCCTGGAATTTATCGAGCTTCCGCATGAAAGAGGGCTTCAGCGCGGCGCTGACCAGGATATTTGCGGCAATGATATAGAGGATGACGAGGAATGTGAATACGGCCGCAATAATCCAGGCGGCAGTCCTTTTCCGCCGTTTCTTAACACCTGTTCCTTCTGCTGGAGAATCCTTTCTTTTCATATCGCTGTTAGTATATCGTAGATAATTCCCGATTTCAAGACAGGGAAACGGCGGCCCATAAAGGACCGCCGTCTCTCATTCCTTATACTTTCATTTTAACAGACCGAATAAGTCCCGATGTACTGAACGCCATCCGGCACTTCGATGCCTGGATCCTCGGCCGCAAATATGGCTTTCTTACCGCATTCTTCGATCGCAGCTGCAAAATGACACAGGGCGATGCCGAGGTCGATCTTCTGAAGGTCCCAGCCGTCGGAAGCAACGTAACCGCCGTTCTGCTTCTCGTAGAAATGGGCTTTGCCGTCTTTCAGGACGACGCGCCAGGGCTGCTTGTTGACGGCGGAAGGCGCAAGCCGTACCATCTCGAGAGCCGTTGCAAATTCGCCGGCTGCTTCTTCGGTAAGCGGCGTATCAAAATTCTCACAGAAGAAGAGCTTTTCAAAATCCAGCCGGCTGTCTGCCTTGACGCCGATCCGCATCATCTTCTCACGGGCCGACATCTTCGCCGCCGGATAGCCGAGCGGGCTCACACAGGGCATCCGCTCCCCGTCCTTCAGTTCCGAAGCGCGTTCAAACGCTGTGCGGTCCATCGTGCCGGCGATGATCGTCGTGCCGATGCCGAGCGACTGCGCATAAAGCACCAGTTCTTCGAAGCTGTAGCCGAACGCCTCCTCTGCATGCGGTACCGATGCGATCATAGCGGTCACATAGTACTCCGCCCCTTTGATCACTGTCGAGGTCAGGCCGTTCTCCTTCGCGTTGAGGATCTTGAAACGTACGGGAATGCCGTAGGGGTTTTCGATCTTTTCCGCAAAAGCGTTGAGTTTTTCAATGTCTTCACTTTTCAGGGCTTCCGGTTCAAAGGCTCTGACGCTTCTGCGTCCCCGGATCGCTTCTAATCGGTTCATGCGGGTCTCCCTTCTAGTCTGCGGTTCGGGTCATCCTTTCGGGATCACATCATGCCGTCCATACCGCCGCCTGCGGGCATCGGAGGCGTGGGCTCCTTGATATTCGCAACAACGGACTCGGTCGTCAGCAGCGTGGAGGCGACACTGGTCGCGTTCTGCAGCGCGGTACGGGTCACCTTGGTAGGATCCAGGATACCGGCCTTGACCATATCCACGTACTTGTCTTCGTAAGCGTCATAACCGAAACCGCGCTTCGATTCATAGACCTTGTTCACGATCACGCTGCCGTCCATGCCGGCGTTGTCGGCGATGTAGTACAGCGGGGTCTCCAGCGCCTTCAGGATGATGTTCGCGCCGGTGCGCTCGTCGCCATCCATTTCCGGAAGCATCTTCTCGACCTGCTTCTTTGCCAGGATATAAGCGGTTCCGCCGCCGGGCACGATGCCT
>CADBQM010000062.1 GCA_902796795.1 uncultured Eubacteriales bacterium | reverse complement strand
GCGGTCGGTATCGTACTTTCCGGAAAGCGCGGCTTCGAGAAGCTGGCCGACGGTCACGATCGAAGGATAGCAGGCGTCGTTGTTCACATACTTCAGTCCCACGTCGATCGCGGACCGGGTCGCGTCGTTCAGCATCTTCAGATGGAAGCCGTACTTTTCGAACACAGGCTGCAGGAGGTTGAAATGGATCGGGCTCATGCCCGGCGCGAGGATCGTATAGCCCTCCCGGTACATTTCCTCCGTGAACTCCGTCCGATGATAGACGACGGGCTTCGGCTCCGGCCGGATGCCCTTTTCCCTGCGCATCTCCATCGCCGCCATCAGGCTGCGGATGCGGATCCTGGCCGCACCGAGGTTGTTCACTTCGTCGATCTTCAGGACCGTGTAAAGCTTTCCGCTGTTTTCCAGGATTTCCGCGACCTGGTCCGTCGTCACGGCGTCCAGCCCGCAGCCGAAGGAATTCAGCTGGATGAGCTCCAGGTCGTCCCTGCCGCGGATAAACTCCGCAGCGGCATAGAGCCTGGAATGATAGACCCACTGGTCCACCACGCGGAGCGGGCGGCCGGGGATAAAGTCGATCGGCAGGGAATCTTCGGAGAACACATACAGGCCGTAGGACTGGATGAGCTCCGGGATCCCGTGGTTGATCTCCGGATCCACATGGTAAGGCCGGCCGGCGAGCACGATGCCTCTGCCGCCCTCTTCTTCCATCTGCTTCAGCAGCCGCGCGCCTTCCTTCCGGATGTCCTCCTTGGCGCGCCGCATCTCGTTCCAGGCGAGAAGCGCCGCTCTTTTTACCTCTTTTTCCGGGATATCCCACTGCTTCCGACAGACATCGACCAGACGGTCGGAGGCCGTTTTTTCGCTGGTAAACGCGATAAACGGACGGATGTAGCGGATGCCGTTCTCCGTCACCGACTCCACATTGTTTTTCAGATTTTCCGGGTAGGATACGACGATCGGGCAGTTGTAGTGATTCTGCGCGCTCTCCGCCTCCTGGTATTCATAAAGGACGCAGGGATGGAAGATCTGCTTTACACCGTTCCGGATCAGCCATTCCACGTGGCCGTGCGCGAGCTTCGCCGGATAACATTCCGATTCGGAAGGGATCGATTCCATGCCGAGCTCGTAGATCTTCCGTTTGGAGAACGGCGAAAGCACGACACAGAAGCCGAGTTCCCGGAAAAAGGTCGCCCAGTAGGGATAGTTCTCATAGATGTTCAGCACCCGCGGGATCCCGATGACGCCGCGCGGCGCCTGATCTTCCGGCAGCGGCTCATAACCGAAGATCCGCTCCCGCTTGTATTCGTACATGCCGGGCTTCGGCTCTTTCCCCGCTTCGTTCCGGACGAACTTCTCACAGCGGTTGCCGCTGATATAGCGCCCGCCGCCGGAGAACGTATTGACCGTCAGCATGCAGTTGTTCTCGCAGCCGCCGCAGTGCGTCGTCCTGGCGGAATACTGAAGCGCTTCGATCTCCGCGAAGGAAAGCATCCCGCTCTTCTCCCCGCGGAAACGGTCCCTGGCGAGCAGCGCCGCGCCGAAGGCCCCCATGATCCCGGCGATGTCCGGGCAGGTCACCTCGGTCTCCATGATCTTTTCAAACGCGCGCAGTACGGCTTCGTTGTAAAAGGTCCCGCCCTACACCACGATATGGCTGCCGAGCGCCTTCGCGTCCGTGAGCTTGATGACCTTGTACAGCGCGTTTTTGATGACGGAGTACGCCAGGCCGGCGGAGATATCGCTGACCGGCGCGCCTTCCTTCTGCGCCTGCTTCACGTTGGAATTCATAAAAACGGTGCAGCGGGTCCCGAGGTCCACCGGATGTGCCGCGAAGAGTGCCTCTTTCGCAAAGGCTTCCGCACTGAAGCCGAGGGAGGAAGCAAAATTCTCGATAAAAGAGCCGCAGCCCGAAGAGCAGGCCTCATTTAAGAGCACCGTATCCACTGTATGGTGCTTCAGGCGGATGCACTTCATGTCCTGGCCGCCGATATCGAGCACACAGTCGGTCTCCGGATCAAAGAATTCCGCAGCCCGCGTATGCGCCACGGTCTCGACTTCGCCGTCGTCCAGGCGGAAGGCCGCCTTTAAGAGCGCCTCCCCGTAACCGGTGCTGGCCGCGCGCCCGATATAGGCGCCCTCCGGCAGTTTTCCTGCCAGTTCCTTTATTGCCTGCTTCGCGGTCTTCACGGGATCTCCCTGGTTGTTCGCGTAGAAAGACCAGAGCAGTTTTCCTTCTTCGGAGAGCAGCGCGAGCTTCGTGGTCGTGGAGCCCGCGTCGATGCCGAGGAAGCAGGGGCCTTTTGCGTCCCGGATCTCCGCCTTCTCAACGACGGCTCTGTCGTGGCGTTCCCGGAAGGTGCGGTAATCCGCCTCGTCCGTGAACAGCGGGTCGAGCCGCTTGATCTCGAACTGCAGCTTCACTCCTTTTGTCAGCAGCTTCATCAGCTCTTCCATCGGGACCGCGGGCGTTTCTTCCGCTTCCTTTTCAGCTTCTGCCGCCATCAGGGCCGCGCCGACCGCGGCATAGAGATGGGCGTTTTCCGGATCGATGATCTCTTCGTCTTTCAGGTGCAGCGTACGGATGAAGGCCTTTTTCAGCTCCGGCAGGAAATGCAGCGGTCCGCCGAGGAATGCCACGTTCCCGCGGATCGGTTTGCCCTGCGCGAGCCCGGAGATCGTCTGGTTCACGACCGCCTGGAAAATGGAGGCCGCAAGGTCCGCGCGGCTCGCGCCCTCGTTGATCAGCGGCTGGATATCGGTCTTGGCGAATACGCCGCAGCGCGCCGCGATCGGATAGAGTTCCTTCATCGAAGCTGCCGCTTCATTAAGGCCTGCCGCGTCCGTTTTTAAAAGCGCCGCCATCTGGTCGATGAAGGCGCCTGTCCCGCCCGCGCAGACGCCGTTCATCCGCTCGTCGAGCCCGCCTTTAAAATAGATGATCTTGGCGTCTTCGCCGCCGAGTTCGATCGCGACGTCCGTCCGCGGATAAAACAGCTTTAAGGCCGCTGCCACGGCAACGACCTCCTGTTTAAAATCGATCTTCAGTGCTTTTCCGAGATTGATGGCGCCGGATCCGGTGATCCCTGCCCTTAAATAACAGGGACCGGTCTGCTGATATGCTTCCTCGAAGAGCTCGGAAAGGGTTTCCTGGGTGTGGGCGCGGTGCCGGCGGTAGGCGCTGAAGGCCATGCTCCCGTCTGCGTTCAGCAGGACGAGCTTCACCGTCGTGGAACCGACGTCGATCCCTGCAAGATAGGTATCCAAATGTTTCCTCTTTTTCTGGACCGTCAGGCGGCTTCCGACTTTTTCCCGCCGCCGAAGGAGAATTTTGCTTCCGTGCCTTTTATCAGGCGCATGATATTTTCATGATGCCGCACTACGGTAAAGAGCACGCAGGCCGCGTACAGGATGAGCGGGACCGTTTCCGTCCTGAAAAAGATCAG
>CADBQM010000061.1 GCA_902796795.1 uncultured Eubacteriales bacterium | reverse complement strand
GCAACGACCTCCACGTCCGGCATCTTCAGGTATTCTTCCATATGGTTGCCGGCGATCCAGCCGGTACCGATAATGCCGATCTTTACTTTCTTGGTAAGATCGATCTTCTCTTCTTTTTTCGCGTCGCCTTTAAAAGCATCAAGTCCTTCCGGCATACTGAAACTCCTTTCAATGCGTTGATCGACCGGGCTCCTTCGGCGCCGGTCCCAGTTTTTCCCATCCTAACACCGAAGACCGGAATAATCAATCACGCATTTACATTTTCAGCGTGCTCTTCCCGTCATGGAGAGCGGCGGGAGCAGCCCGTTTTCCTTTAAGAACGCCGTGTCCCGCATCAGTGCATCGGTCGCGCCGTCATAGATGATCCTGCTGCCGCTTAGGAAGATCGTCCGCTCGCAGCAGTCCCAGATCAGGTCCAGGTCGTGTCCGGCGATCAGTTTCGTATAGGGAAGCTCATTCATCACGCCGATCAGGTTCGCGCGGTTCCTGGGATCCAGCGCCGTATAGGGCTCGTCGAGCAGCAGCACTTCCGGCGATACGGAGAGCACCGTCGCGAGGCTCGCAAGCTTTTTCTCGCCGCCGGAAAGCCGGTAGACGGAACGTTTCCGGAAGGCTTCCATATGGACGAGTTCCAGGGCGTGCTGCACCCGCGCTTCCGTCTCTTCTTTCGTAAATCCGTAATTCTGCGGCGCGAACGCGACGTCCTCTTCCACCGTCCGCATGAACAGCTGGCTGTCCGAATCCTGGAAAACGTAGCCGAGCTTCCTGCGGACGTCCTTCAGGGTCTTTTTTTCGATCGGCGTCCCGGAGATCACGGCGCTCCCGCCGTACGGCAGAAGAAGCCCCGCGAGCAGTTTCAGCAGCGTGGATTTCCCGGCGCCGTTCGGGCCGATGATGCCGACGGATTCTCCTTCCTTCACAGAGAAAGAAAGCCCCGAAAATACGGTCTCGCCGCCGGGGTAGGTATAGGACAGGTCCGTGACCTTCAAAAGCTCTTCACTCATTTCAGCAAACCTCCGAACAGTTCCGCCGGCATGAAGATGCGCAGCATAAGATAAGCCGCGGCAAGCAGGACGAACAGGACGATCTCCCACGTCCGGACTTTCCGCTCCCCGTACGCTGGGAAGGTCCCGTTAT
The DNA here is from genome assembly GCA_902796795.1 of uncultured Eubacteriales bacterium. Taxonomy (GTDB): domain Bacteria; phylum Bacillota; class Clostridia; order Lachnospirales; family Lachnospiraceae; genus UBA1267. Next base: position 1,696 of record CADBQM010000061.1, on the reverse strand, counting down.
AACCGCGCAGCAGCATGCTTTCATAAAGGACGCCGGCACGGTCGTAGCTCCTTAAAAGAAGCTGGCCTGCGAAGGAGCCCCAGTTTTTAAAAGCGATCCCCCGCTGGCCGGGCGCGCGCAGTTTATACGCGTCGGACATGGCGGCGGCTTCCCGCGCGATCAGCGAGATATAGCGGTAGATCAGGAGCAGGACCGTCGTCAGGACCTCCGGCACACGGACCAGCCGGAGCGCATAGACGATCCCTTCGATCCCGATAAAGGCGATCAGGATAAAGGCCGCAAGGACGGCGAGGATGCCCTTCAGCGTCAGGGTCAGGAAAGACAGCAGGCCGTAAGAGACCGGCAGGCCGAAAAGCGTGAATGCGGTCCCGCGGTCTAAAAACGGATTGACGATACCGATCACGAGGATCAGGGGAAGGACGGTCAGCACGCGCCTGAGCGCCATCGAAAGCGGAAGATCGGAAAGGATGAATACGGCGATGGGATAGGTAAAGAACAGCAGTACGCCCGAAAGCGCGTACTTGGGAAAAGAAACGGTCAGGACGATATAGAACAGGGTAAACAGCGTCAGAACAAGCGGATGGACGGGCGATGTGTTTCGCCCGTCCTCCGTTCTCATTTCAAGCTCTTCGATCCTTGAGATGCCTTTATCGAACCTGCTCATCCGCTGTTCCCGAATGGACTCCTTTTATGATTTTATTTCCGCCCCGGCTGCTTTTTTCTTCCGGAGGAAAAAGCGGAACAGGAAACATGCACCGATCAGGAGCGCGAGGACGATCAGGCCGCCCACGATGCCGGAAACGGTGGTGCCTGCGGCCGTCTCCGTTTCCTTAAAGCCGTAGTCCGGCAGGAAGGACGTCGCTTCCTGGATCTTCTCCGCCGTCTCATAGACACTGCCTGCGGCTTCCACTTCCGTACTGCCCGTCACACGTGCGATCGACCATTCCAGGCCGTCCGGGAACTCCGAGGCAAAAAGCGACAGCGCGCCGCCGACCAGCAGCGCAAGACCGCCGAGGATACCGAACACCCAGCCAAGGCCGAGGCGGTTCTTTTTCTCCGCTCCGTCCGGAAGTCCCCAGAGGAGCTCCGGCCGCGTCTCATAAACAAAGATCAGGACCGCCGCGGTGATCAGTCCTTCGACAAGGCCGATCGCCAGATGGATCGGCTGCATCACGGCGACGAAGGTCCAGAACGGAAGCTCCGTGATCCCGGAGATGGAGGTCTCCAGTACGACGGAAAACGCGCCGAGCTGCAGCGTCACGATACTGCCGAGCACCGAAGCCAGGATGATCTTCAGCCGGCTCGCCCCGTTCTTCATAAATGGCTTCCAGAACAGGAAAGAACCGATAAAACAGCCGTAAAAGGCCATATTCCAGATATTGCAGCCGAGGGCCAGAAGCCCGCCGTCCGCAAAAAACAGGCATTGTATGAGCAGGATCGCGATCATGGAAAGAAAGCCTGCCGCCGGCCCGAGCAGCGCTGAAAGCAGCATGCCGCCGCAGAGATGACCGGAGGAACCGGTTCCCGGGATCGTGAAATTGATCATCTGCGCCGCGAAAACGAAAGCGCCCATGACCCCCATCAGCGGGATCTTCTTCGGGTCGTTTTCTTTTCTGACGGAGTAGACGGAATAAGAAGCCGCGGCGATCGACGCCGCGTACATGGTACCCGCAACCGCAGGGGCTACGAGCGCGTC
>CADBQM010000060.1 GCA_902796795.1 uncultured Eubacteriales bacterium | reverse complement strand
GTTGGTCAGGTTGACCACGATCTCGATCTCCGGATCGTTGTAGATCTCCTCATTGGTCATCACCTTCGTCTGGAAACGCTCCGCCGCAGCTTCCGCCTTTTCCCGCACCAGGTCCGCGACGCCGACGATCCTGACCGCTGCCGCGTTCTTCAGGTTCGGCAGATAGGTCCTCGAGATCGCACCGCAGCCGATCACGCCGATTCCGATCTGTTTCATTTGATTCCTTTCCGCCCGCTGAGGCGGGCCTTCATGTCCGGTCTTTCAGGCAGACTCAGCTGCTTTGGCCGATTCTGCCGGGCTGGCTCACGCAATGCAGCCGGTCCTGCCGGTCCGCTCACTCTACGTAGCCGGTCTCCTTCATGTTGAGATAAGCGCCGCGCAGCGTCTCTTCCCGGGTCAGGTGATGCAGGAAATCCTGCTCGACGATCGCGTACTCGATGCCCAGCCGACGCGCGGTCTTCAGGCAGTCTTTCAGCGGCAGGAAGCCCGTGCCGACCATCGTAAAGCGCGGCATCGGGTTGACGGCCTTCGCGGGATCCTTCTTTTCGTTCGGATGCGCGACGTTGCCGAGCGCAAAGTCCTTGATATGTACGGCGCCGAGCCGGCTGCCAACGTCCTTCAGCACCTTCACGGGGTCGAAGCCGCCGTAAAGCACCCAGCCGCAGTCCACTTCGAATTTCAGATACTCACTGCTGTCCAGCATGTGATAGAACGCGGACTTGCCGTTGTAGTAAGTCTTGAATTCAGCGTCGTGGTTGTGGAAGACCAGGCTGATGCCTTCTTTTTCCAGTTCTTTTGCGATCGCGTCATAGTTTTCCAGCTCCCGCATCACCTCGTCGTAGGTCGGGGGCAGTTCACGGCCGCCGAAACGGTAGCTCGCCACGCAGCCGGCAAAGGTCACGACCTTGTCGACGCCGAGGATCCGTGCCTTTTTTACAAGCTCCGGCACGCTTTCGACGCCGCCCTTCCCGAGCAGGGTCGTGATGGAACGCATGCCGAGGTCGTTCAGTCTTTTGACGTTTTCCTCCGCGTCGCCCTGAAGCAGGTAGTCGCCGACTTCGTTTGCCTGGTAGCCCAGCGCCGCGTAGTTTTTCAGCACTTCAAAGCGTTCTTCCGGGGTGATTCCCGCCGGCATGAATCCGATGAATGCCGCTTTCATTTTGCTCATGGTGGTCCTCCTTGTTTGTTTACTGTCATTGATTTTTGTATGTAAAAATGTGTTTTTCCGGTTTTCAGGTCTGTTGTCGCTTCGTTTCCGGATACGTACAGCGGATCTGCCCGGTCATTCTTTGCTTCATTATTGCGCTTTGTCGTCCTGTAGATATCAAAATTATAGCGCACCCGGCTGAGTTTATCATCTCTTTTTTACTGTCACGAGCAAGAATCCCGGGAGTTTTTGAAGCCTCCCGCCATTTTCCTTATGATTACAGCAGCTCTCATAACAGAGGATCTATGATCGCAGCAGCTCTCATAACAGAGGATCTATGATCGGCAGCTCATATCAGATGCTCTTTGATCTTCCGCTCGACCTCTCTCAGGTTCAGCGGCATGGTCTCCGACTCCATGGAAAACAGGATATCCTTTCCGACCGCCAGGCCGCCCGCGTCATATTCACGCAGTTTTTGCAGGCTCTTTGACGCATACTCGCCGTCTGAAATGAGGCCAAAATGCTCCCAGTAAACATTTTTCCGTTTTCTCACATTCAGAAGCATGAAATCCGGATAAAAGACTTTCCCGTTCTGCAGCCTTAATGTCGGTTCGTATACATACGGAACGCCGTATTTCAGAAACAGGTCCGCCAGGATCTTCTCGGATTTGGACCGTACCGCTTCACCCTGCTCGGTCAGATAAGTGCCGGCTGCAGGGTAGTTGTTCTGCCCGCCGACATGCTCCTCCTTCCATTTCTGAATGATCTCCTCTTCCGTTTCGACGATCGGTGTCACCAGGACTTTTCTCGCCGCACACAGCTTATGATAGACTTCTTCAGCCGCATTTACATCATAGCGGCGCAGGAAACACTCGAGATGGTGACGCGCATCGACGAGCTTCTTCAGGACCGCCCTGTCATAATCCCGCTGCACGACTTCCGCGATCATCGCCATGTTTTCCTTTTTCAGGTACCTGCGCTTCCCGTCCCGATCTACTCTGTAATATTGAAAGCCCTTCTCCCGGTTTGAAACACAGATCTTCAGGTTTTCCGGGGCAGTACAACTGCTGATCCGCCGCTCCGCCTTGCGGATCAGCTCTTCGAAATATTGTGATTGCTGTTTCAATTGCACCGCATAACTCTCCATAAGCACTCCTTTCCCCGATCGGGCCTCTCGTGGATCCCTTTCCTTCCCTTTTTCTTACCTTTTCCGGAACAACAACAGGAAAAAACTGCCATTTCCTCCGCAAACGAG
>CADBQM010000059.1 GCA_902796795.1 uncultured Eubacteriales bacterium | reverse complement strand
TGTTTCATCCAGGCGCGCTTTGCGTCTTCATGCCTTGTGCTCATCTGGCACTCGACGGAATAGATCTTTCCGAACACACCGGCCTTTACGTCGTCATAGAGCTTCATGAGGGCCGGATTATAACGGTACATATAGCCGAGGTGCAGCGTCTTCCCGGTCTTGCGGAAGCATTGAACGAGCTTTTCGAAGTCTGCGAGCGAGGTCCCGCCGGGCTTGTCCATATGAACGTTCAGCCCCCGCTTTGCCGCTTCATAGGCATAGCGGAAGAGATTCTTTTCGGAAGTCTCCACGGTGACGGCCGTAAGTCCGTCGATCGACAGCAGTTCTTCCAGGCTCAGCTTCGGCAGCCCCTCATAAGCGGCGCTGTCCAGCACCGGGTCCCCGTTGTAGGGATAACCTGCGACCGTATACTGGCCGGTAAAAGGTTCATACTCGACTTCTTCTTCCGGGTCGCAGTAACCGACCACTTCAAAGTATTCCGGGAGCGCCCGGAGCGCCCGCATGATCGCCGCCGCATGGTCGTGCTCGACGCCGATCTGCGCGATCCTGATCCTTTCCATCGTATCCTCCCTGATAACAAGTTTGTTTTACTTACATCAGGCGCCAGTCAAACTGGGCCAGCGGAAAGCTCTTCTCTTCCGAAAGGCGTTTGTAGACCGCAGGCGCGTCCTTCGGGTCAAAGACCTCCTCCACGTAGGAAGAAAGATCGATCCGTCCGTAACGGGAAAGCTGCATCGCCGCCCGGATATCGTCGCGCTCCGTCCACCAGCCGTTCGAGGAATCCATGAGCGGCCGCGCGTTCGTATGCGCGCCAATAAGCGTGATCCCCGGCTTGTGCACCTTGGTGTAGTAATCAATGTTGAAATCGAAGAAACGCGTGCAGCCGAGCAGCGCGACCCGTCCGAACGGCGCGGTAACGTCCAGCGCGCCGGAAAGACCGGCGCCGACGCCCGTGACTTCGATCACGACCTTTGCGCCGCCGCCTGTCACGTCCTTCACCTTCGCAATAAATTCCGGATCGTAGGGATCAAACGCCGCATCGGCACCGAAGACGCTGACCGCGCGTTCGCGTTTCTCTTCTACCGGATCCACGGCGATCACCGGAACGGCGCCTGCGATCTTTAGATACAGGATCGCCAGCTGGCCGAGGACCCCCTGCCCCATAACGAGCGCGCTTTCGCCGAATTCCGTCCGGCATTTGCGCACCGCCGCCATGGGGAAAGTGGAAATGTGATAGAGCGCGGCTTCTGAGAAACTGACGTCGTCCGGAAGCTTCACCAGGTTTTTCGCGGGCAGCGTATTGTATTCCTGATGATGCGACCAGGACATGGCCACACGGTCGCCGGCCTTCAGGCCGGTCACCGCGGACCCGGTCTCGGTCACGACCCCTGCCGAGGAATAACCCTCCTGTTTCGGCCAGCGGCCGGAAGCATAGGTATTCGGCAGGTCCAGGATATTGGCCCGTTCCGTACCGGGACTGATCGTTGTGACCGCCGTCTTTACGACCGCTTCGTCCGGTCCCGGACGGCGGACCTCCTCTTCGATGATCTCAGCTTTTCCTACATCTGTAAAATAGATCGCCTTCATGATGAGCTACGCTCCTTTTAGGTATTAATTATTTGTGTAACCTGATCTCAGTCGAGAAGACTGTATTCCAGCGCACACTTGTCGTTGTCGGGATAGAGGTCCAGGCTCTTCTTAAAGAGTTCCTTCGCTTTCTCCTCTTCGCCAAAGTACAGCGCGCCAAGTCCGAGCATGTAATAAAGGCCGGCTTTCTTCTTCGCTTCGGGATCGTCGATGAAGGAGAGATAGAAGAAACGTTTTCTTTCCGTCTCCGGCATCGCGCCGGGCGCCCGCAGCGCTTCCTCCCAGCTGATCACCGCTTCGCGCATGATCTTGTCCGCCGTGATCTTATCGCCGGAAAGGCGTTTCGCCAGCGCTTCATAGTAGGTGAAGTCGCCGGTCATGCCGAACATGCCTGTGTTGTCCATCCGGCCGAGGCGTTCCGCGATCCTTTCGGCATCCCGCTTCCGCCCAAGCTCGGTCAGGCATAGTGCTTCGTAATAGAGATACGGGATCTTGTTGCTGTCGTTCCAGAAGCCAGCGTGCAGGTTTTCCGGGATCTCCAGCGCCGCGCGGAACATCCGGCGCGCCTTCTTCGGGTCATGCGCGTGCAGCGCGATGCGGCCTTCGGCAAAGCGGCTGAACATATACGCGTCGTTGACGGCGATCTCGCCGCCCTCGCCCGGCGTAAAGGTATGTCCGGCAAGGACCTTCGCGGCCTTTTCGTAATAGCCGGCGGCGTTGTAAGCCTTGGCAAGTTCCAGGATCAGGTCGTCGCCCGGCTTCTCCGGCAGTTGGTCTTCCATGAAGTTTACGCGTGCTTCATGCGGCACGCCGGTCACCGCCATCAGGTAGCTGGTCTCGTTGATCAGCTGGCCGTCCTGCGGCTTCAGCGCCACGGCCTTTAAGAGCCAGGAGAGCGCTTCGTCTTTCCGGTTCAGATGGCTGTAGCAGGCGATCGCAAGGTTTCGGTACGGGATATAGAAATCCGGTTTCGCCTTGATTGCCCGCTCCCAGCAGTCCGCGGCTTCTTCAAAGCTGCGCCTGCCGTACAGCGCACAGCCGAGCAGGTAGAGCGCGGTCCCGTCCTCGCAGCGTTCCGTGATCTTCCGGAGCACTTCGATATCGGAGAGCCGGTACGGGAAGATGCTGACGATCGGCATCTCGGAAGCCCGTTTCCGGTATTCCTCCGCCTTCTTCACTTTTCCCGCTTCAAAGAGCAGTTCGGAAAGTGTGTAAAGGGAGACGGCTTCTGCCTTCCCGACTTCGTCCAGCGCCGTGAGAAGCAGGATCGCTTCTTCGGTCTCTCCTGCCTTCGCAAGGTCGAAAGCGACGTCGAGCGCCGTCTGGGAGGCGTTGGAATTGATCTTCGTCCTGTCAAAGAAATCTTTCCTCGGAAGGTCGTTCAGGATCAGATCCACATATTCCGCGAGGTGGTTCAGCGGGTCTGCCGCAAGGATCAGGGAAAGGATGCTCTTCGCTTCCTCTTTGTTTCCGCTGCGGAAGAAGGCGATCGCGAGATACGGGCCCGCCAGCGGGTTCATCCGCTCTTTGTCGAGGGCTGAGTCGGCAAGGAATGCCATATCCGCATAATCACCGCGTTTGCCGGCGATCGCCGCTGCAAGCGTCATTGCCGGGGAGATCACGTTGTAGCTCCAGGCCGCTTTCCGGAACGCGTCATACGCGCCGTCCGGATCGTTCTCAAGCAGGCGCAGTATGCCGAGTTCATAGGAGAGGCGGCCGTCCGACGGATTCTGGTTGTAGCGGTTCTGCACACGGAGGCCGCGGTCGATATACGCGGCGGCCTCTTCCTTCCGGCCGTTCCTGAGCTCATATTCGGAAAGGGCGATCAGACTCGGCAGATGCTCCGGATCGATCTCCAGCGCCCGCTTGTAATAAGCGTCCGCCTTGTAGACAACGTCGCGGTACTGGTCGATGTGCCGGCCGGTGATGTAAAGATCCTGCGCGCTCTTCAGGGCTTCGGGGATCGGGATGCCAGGGTTGTTGTGCGGGATATGCACGCTGTCCGGCGTCTTTTCGACGTAATGGAGGATATCCCTGCCGGCAGCGTCGGTGATCCGAACTTCCAGGTTGCCTTCCGGAAGCGCCGTCTTAAACTTCTTCACGGTGCAGGGCTTCAGGCTGAAGCTGCGGTTTAAGAGCACTTCGCCGTCCTTCAGCACGCGGATGCGCGCTTTTTCGACTTCTTTCGTCACGTTGACGCGGACTTCCTGCTTCTCGCGGTCAAAGGCGACCGCAGCGGCAAGGTTTGCGTAGTTTGCCATGCCGAGCAGGCGCACCGGATACCAGTACTGTGAAAAGCGCTTGGTCTCAAAAGGCGCAAGGTAGGTGAAGTCCGGCTGGTCGTCGGAATAGGATCCTGCCATCAGCTCGCAGTAGACGCCGTCCGAATCGGTCAGCGCGTGCTCCCAGTTCTCCGCGTGGGAACCGTAGCCCCAGGTGAACATCTTCTTGCCCGGGGAAACGTGATGGTCGGCAATGTGCATCGTGCCGGATTCAGCGAGTTCGTCATAGCCGCCGAAGAAATCATATTCCGAAGGCGCGGCGAAATAGGAATTCGCCATCCGTGTATTGCCGTGATAGCTGACGTCGGTATCCTTATCGAACAGTTCGGAGCCGTACAGGCCTTTCGCGATCGGGAAGGTCGTATGGCTGCGGTCGTAGTGATGGTGGCACCAGGTCACGTCCTTGGGGAAGACCAGGCGGTATCTTTCATGGACCTTGACCGCCGCGTTCTCCCAGAACAGGAACATGTGCTCGAATTCCGTCCGGTTGGTGAGCCGGACCCGCGTCTCGAAATAGGCTGCGTCCGGACGCAGCACGATCCCGATCGTTCCCTTGGTGCGGTCGGTCGGATCATGTTCGGAGAGCCAGACGATCGCCGTTCCGTCCGCTTCTTCCTCAATCTTGTAATCCACCGGCATGAAGGTGGACGGCCGGTGATGGAAGGGCCAGTTGAATTCCATGCCGCCCGAGATCCAGGAACCGTAGACGCCGATCAGCGCCGGCTTGATCACATGCTGGCGGTACAGGAAATGATAATCGTTGACTTTGTCGTAGGCCTCGAAGATCCTTCCGCCGATCTCCGGGAGAATGATGAGCCGGATGTAATCGTTCTCGAGCCGGACCACGTCATAGACGACGTCCGTAACGGTCCCGCGCTCCACACGGCCTGTTACGCGGACCGGGTAGGGATTTCCGGTCGTACCCTGGTGATTTCTCGTCTCCGCGTACATCGGCATCTCTTCTGCCGCGGGCGGAACATAAGTAGGGATCGTCATCTGTTCCATGACAGCCGTCACCTTGTTACCCATGTGTTTCTCCTTTTCTCTTTTTGATGCAGCTTAAAAAGTGCCGTAATATTTCCCGTCCAAGAAGCATACCCTGGGGACTCTCTTGTTGATATCACAGGCGAACTCATAATGAAAACGCCCGGACAGTTCTCCAAGGGTGACGATGGAGATCTCCTCGTCCCCGTCTTTACCGATCAGCGTCACCCGGTCTCCTTCTTTCACTTCCGGAACGTCCGTGACGTCTGCCATCATCTGGTCCATACAGACGCGGCCGATCAGCGGAACGCGTTTCCCGCGGATCAGGACGTCTGCCTTGTTGGAAAGCGTACGCGCGTAGCCGTCCGCATAGCCGGTGCTGATCGTCGCGATCTTCGTCTCCCGTTCTGTAACGAAAGTGCCTCCGTAGCTCACGGAAACGCCTTCCGGCACCGTCTTGACGTAACTCACCTCGCTGTAGAGCGAAAGTGCGGGAATCAGGTTCGCGGCGGAATAATCCACGTCGCAGGAAGGCGGAAGCCCGTACAGCGAAATGCCGAGACGCAGCATCGAAAGACCGGCCGCCGGCATGCGGATCGAGGCCGCGCTGTTCGCCGCGTGGACGAGCGGTATGTCCACCCCCGCGCCTTTCAGCTGCCGGACAAACGAAAGGAACGTATCAAGCTGCGTTTCGGCGCTGTCAAGCGAGGGGGCATCGGACGCATAGAAATGCGTAAAGATCCCCTCCGCCCGGATACCGGGAAGCGCGCACATCGCCCGTGCCGTCCGGAAACCTTCCAGGTCCGCAAAAAGGCCGATACGGGACATGCCCGTATCGACCTTCAGATGGAAGAGCCCGGTCTTATGGAGACGGCATGCCGCCTCGGAGAAAGCACCGGCCTTTTTCGTTTCAAATAAACTGACCCGGATCTCATTCTCGATCATCCGGGGATAATCCTGTTCCGCAACGGGACTTAATACCAGGATCGGTTCGGTGATCCCGTTTTCCCTGAGTTCCAGAGCTTCGACCGCCGTCGCGACCGCAAAGAAATCCGTCCTGCCCTGAAGCGCTTTCGCTACCGGGACAGCGCCGTGGCCGTAAGCGTCTGCTTTTACGACCGCGCAGCTCTTTACCGCAGCCGGATGAAGCGCGCGGAGCACCGCAAGATTGTGACGGACAGCGTCAAGATCGATCGCCGCCCAGGTTCTTTCCGGGATAAATGATCCTTCGGACATACAGCTGTTATTCTCCTTTTCCGGCTCTTCTGGAAAAGACGCAGCCGCAGTAATCCTGGCGGTAGAGTCCGTATTCCTTCGAGAGCACGATGGAACGCTGGTAGCCGTTCTTTTTCTTAAAATCGGACGGAAGGAAGCGGACACCGTATATCCAGGCCGTTTCTTCCCCGATCGTGTTGAGCAGTGCCGCGTTTTTCAGCGGACTGATCGTCAGGGTCGTCGTAAAATAGTCAAAACCGCCTTTTGCCGCCGTTTCCGCCGTTTTATCGAGCCGCAGGCGGAAGCACTTCTCGCAGCGCCTGCCGCCCTCTTTTTCGCCTTCCAGGCCGGCTGCTTCTTTCAGGAAGCGTTCCGGTTCATATGGTCCTTCGAGAAAGCGGACCGGACGGGAAAGGGGCATTTCCCTGATCAGCCGCTTTTCCTCTTCCGCGCGGTGCCGGTACTCTTTCTCTTCCGTAATATTCGGATTGTAATAGAATACGGTGATATCGAACCAGGCGGAAAGGTATTCGAGCACGTAAGAGCTGCAGGGGGCGCAGCAGGCGTGGAGGAGCAGGGACGGTACCCTGTCCTCCAGGCCGTTTATCACGCCCTCCAGCTCTTTCTGGTAATTCCTTGTGTTCATCCTGTTTACAGGAAATCGCGGATCCTCTTGCTTCGGACCGGATTCCTGAGCTTGCGGAGCGCCTTCGCTTCGATCTGGCGGATACGCTCACGCGTGACGTTGAATTCCTTGCCGACTTCCTCCAGTGTCCGCGGATGGCCGTCCGCCAGTCCGAAACGCAGGATGATGACCTGGCGCTCCCTCTCTTTCAGGTCGGCCAGCAGCGCGTCGATCTCCTCGCGGAGCATGACGTTCTCCACGTTCAGTTCCGGCGTCACGGTATTGGTATCCGCGACGAAATCGCCAAGGTTGGAATCGTCTTCCTCGCCGATCGGCGTCTCCAGGGAAGCCGGTTCACGGGCGATCTGCATGATCTCCATGACCTTGGATTCCGGCAGCTCCAGCGCGTTCGCGAGTTCCGAGACCGAAGGCTCGTAGCCCAGCTCCAGCGTCAGTTTCCGCTGCATCTTGGACATCTTGTTGATGGTCTCGACCATATGGACCGGGACGCGGATCGTGCGGGCCTGGTCGGCGAGCGCGCGCGTCACAGACTGGCGAATCCACCAGGTCGCATAGGTGGAGAGCTTGTAGCCCTTGGTATAGTCAAACTTTTCAACGCCCTTGATCAGGCCGAGGTTGCCCTCCTGCACGAGATCCAGGAAGTTCATGCCGCGGCCCGTATAGCGTTTGGCGATACTGACGACGAGGCGCAGGTTTGCTTCGATCAGGCGCTGTTTCGCGGCTTCGTCGCCCTGGCTCTTCAGTTCGGCGAGCCGGGTCTCTTCTTCCGCGGAAAGGAGCGGTACCATACCGATCTCTTTCAGGTACATGCGGACGGGATCTCCGGTGCCGACGCCTTCCAGCAGCTCGATATTGTCGAGGTCGATCTCCTCGTCCTCACCGACGCCGAGGTCGTCCCCGTCGTCCAGGAACACTTCCTCCGGGATCTGCTCGTCGCCGAGGATGCTGAGCACGTCGACCTTCTTGCTCTCCAGGTACGCCATGACCTCTTCGGCCTGGTCCGCGGACAGGTGCACGTCCTTGAAGTAATTGTTGACTTCGTCGGCTTCCAGCACGTTGTTCTTGGTCTTGGCCAGCTGGACGATCCCGTCGAGGAGCTCCTTCGTCAGCACGCCCTTGCCTTCTCTGCGGCGTCCGTCCGCTTCATCCGCGGCATCGTCGGCATCGTCAAAGAAGAATACGTCGCTCACGTCCGCTTCCTCAAACGGAAGTGCTTCAAGATCTTCTGCGGTCGGACCGGCCTTTTCCTCCGGTTCCTCTTCCGGGATCTCTTCCTTCGGGGCATCGGAAACAGCCGCCTTCGGGGCAGCTTTTTTCTTCGTGCTCTTTTTCTTAGGCTTCTTTTCCGCTTCGGGCGCTTCCGCTTCGGCTTCTTTTACTTCCGCCGCCGGCTCGGATCCGACCGCTTCCGCGGGCTTCTCTTCCTGCAGCGCTTCAGCGGTTTCTTCTGCCTTTTTCTCTTCAGCTGCCTTCGCCGGCTTCTTTTTCGAAGCGGCTTTCTTTGTGGGTCTCTTTTCGGGAACGGTCTCCTCCGCCTTCGCTTCTGCTTCCTTCACATCCGCTGCCGCTTCCTTCACTTCCGCCGCCGCTTCCCTGACCTCAGCTTCTGCTTCCGGCGCCTTTTCGGCCGCCGCGGCTGCTGCTTCCTTTACAGTCTTCTTCGTCTTCGCGGAAGAAGACTTTTTTGCGGTCTTCTTTTCTTCCGCCGGGACGTTCTCCTTAACTGTAAGTTCTTCCGCAGCCGTTTCCACTTTTTTCTTCATGCATGGATCCTTTCGTTGTGAAACGTTTCCTACACATGACGCGGCGATCCGCGTCTTAAGGCCTGATCACGATATTGACGATCTTCAGCGGAACGTAGATCTCCTTGACGATGGTCCCGGTCAGTCTGTCTTTCAGCGCCTCCTTTGCCAGCGAGAGGATCTCTTCCTTCTCCTGGTCTCTCCTGATGTTCAGGGTCGCGCGCAGCTTACCGTTGACCTGCAAAGCGATCTCGACCGTATCACTTGCACATTTTGCTTCGTCATATTCAGGCCAGCTGTTCTGATATACTCTGCCGGAGAAGCCGAGCTCCTCCCACATCTCCTCCGTCATATGCGGCGCGACGGGATTCAGGAGCAGGAGCAGCGTCTGAAGCTCCTTTCTCGATACGCTGCCGACACGGTAGAATTCGTTGACCAGCGCCATCATCGCCGCGATCGCGGTATTGAATTTCAGGTTTTCATAGTCCTGGCTCACCTTGCGGATGGTCTGGTGCATCTTCGTCTCCAGCACCTTCCGGTATTCGTCCTCCGGTGTGACCATCTCCTGCAGCTTGAAGACGCGCTCCAGGAACTTGCGGCAGCCGCGGACGCCTTCCGTTGACCAGGAAGCCGCGAGATCGAACGCGCCGATGAACATCTCATAGGTGCGCAGCGTGTCCGCGCCGAATTCCTTTACGATGTCGTCGGGATTGATGACGTTGCCGCGGGACTTGGACATCTTCTCGCCATTCTCGCCGAGGATCATGCCGTGCGAGGTCCGTTTCTGATACGGCTCTTTCACCGGCACCGCCCCGATATCGTAAAGGAAGCGGTTCCAGAAGCGGGAGTACAGAAGGTGCAGCGTCGTATGTTCCATGCCGCCGTTGTACCAGTCGACCGGCAGCCAGTAGCGAAGCGCCTCGGGAGAAGCGATCGCGTCCTTACAGTCCGGATCCGTATAACGCAGGAAATACCAGGACGAGCCCGCCCACTGGGGCATGGTATCGGTCTCCCGCTTCGCCGGTCCGCCGCAGCAGGGACAGGTGGTATTCACCCAGTCCGTCATCTTCGCGAGCGGCGATTCGCCGGTATCGGTCGGCTCGTAGGATTCGACCTCCGGCAGCAGCAGCGGGAGCTCCTCTTCGGAAAGCGGCACATATCCGCACTTTTCACATTTCACGATCGGGATCGGCTCGCCCCAGTAACGCTGGCGGGAGAAGACCCAGTCGCGGAGCTTGAAGTTCTTCTTTGCCTCTCCGATACGGCGTTCCACCAGCCAGTTTATAATGGCGGTCTTGGCCTCCGCCACGGACATTCCGTTGAGGAAATCGGAGTTGACAAGCGTTCCGGTGGCAACGTCGGTGAAAGCAGCCTCTTCCACGTTTCCGCCTGCGATGACCTCCACGATGGGGAGGTCGAATTTCCTGGCAAACTCCCAGTCACGGGTATCATGGGCAGGAACAGCCATAATCGCGCCGGTGCCGTAGGTGGCCAGCACATAGTCAGAGATAAAGATCGGAATCTCCTTGCCGTTCACGGGATTGATGCCCTTGACGCCGCCGAGACAGACGCCGGTTTTATCCTTGTTGAGCTCCGTGCGCTCCATGTCGGACTTGGCTGCTGCCATTGCCTGATATGCCTTGACCTCTTCCGGATTGGTCAGGCGATCCATCCACTTCGCAACCAGCGTGTGTTCCGGCGAGAGAACCATATAGGTTGCGCCGAAGAGGGTATCAGGGCGGGTGGTGTAGACGGTAATCTCGTCGCCAAGGGTTGTGGCAAACTTGACCTGTGCGCCGTAGGAGCGTCCGATCCAGTTGATCTGCTGGGACTTGACCCGCTCGGGGAAGTTCACGTCCTCCAGATCGTCAATCAGTCGATCTGCATAGGCCGTGATTTTGAGCATCCACTGGCTGCGCTCCTTGCGGATGACCGGAGCGCCGCAACGCTCGCAGACGCCCTCCGCAACCTCCTCGTTGGCAAGCACACACTTGCAGGAGGTGCACCAGTTGACCGGCATTTGCGTCTTGTACGCAAGTCCCTTCTTGAACATTTGCAGGAAAATCCACTGCGTCCACTTGTAGTAGGAGGGATCGGTCGTGTTCACCTCGCGGTCCCAGTCGAAGCTGTAGCCAAGCGCCTGAAGCTGGGAGCGGAAGACGTTCACGTTGCGCTCTGTTACGGTGCGGGGATGAACGTGGTTTTGGATGGCATAGTTTTCCGTGGGCAGGCCGAAGGCGTCGTAGCCCATGGGAAAGAGAACGTTATAACCCTCCATGCGCTTTTTGCGGGCGATCACATCCATGGCAGTATAGGGACGGGTGTGTCCAACATGAAGGCCCCTGCCGGAGGGGAAGGGAAACTCGATCAAGCCGTAAAACTTCTCTCCGTCCGCAGTGTTCTCGGTCCGATAGAGCTTGTGTTCTACCCAATACTTTTGCCATTTGGCTTCAATTGCGGAAAAGTCATATTTCATGCTTTCAGCCTCATTTCTTCAGTTTCATTTCGTGCCTCGGGTCATTCCGGAAGGGCAACAGGCTTTGCGTCGTTCCACATCCGTTCCAGATCGTAGAACTGACGGGTCTCATCGGTAAAGACGTGGCAGACAAGGCTTCCAAAATCCAGAAGCACCCAGGTTCCGCCGCGATGTCCCTCGCGGTGCAGCAGCGGCTCGCCGCAGCCGTCCACAACCTCCTCCACAACGTCGCAGAGGGTCTTGACATGTGTATTGGAGGTGCCGGTGCAGATCAAGAAATACTCCGCCAGCGTGGTAACCTCCGTGACCTCGAGCAGACGGACGTTGATGCCTCTTTTATCCTCAAGCGCCTTCGCCGCCGCGAGCGCGATCTCTTTTGTAGTCATAAGCATTCCCCTTTCTTCACAGGTTTCAAAAATCAGAAAACCTTGCCGATCAAGTCGGTCGCAACGGCATAGAAGGTCATGGCGCTGAGCAGCAGGGCGATCAGAAGCAGGAAGGCGCCCTTGAGCCAGCCGGGAACGCCGACTTCATCATCCTCGAGCACGTCCTGATACTCCTCCGACGCGGCCTGGAGCTTCTCCGGCGTGATCCTTCCGGCCGGACGCGGTGTTGTTGGCGCAGCAGCCTTCCGTACCTGCGGTCCGCCTGCGGCTTGTGTTTTTTCTGTCTTGGTTTTTTCGCCGTCCCCGATCAATGTGTACAGCTCGGCAAGGAAGGTGTCATCGTCTACAGCGTCACGGCTGAACCGTCCTGTGGATTCTTTTCGTGCCGTTTCTGCCGCTTCTGCCATGGATTCGTAGGTCATAGCTGCGAAAGGCTCCGCTTCCTTCGCTTCGGAACGATTCTCTTCCTGCGGAAGCGAATCGGGAGAAAACGCATCCAGCTTCGGTTCCTGCTCCGGCACACTGTCGCTGCTGGCATCTGCAACGGCTTTTCGGATATCCTTTGCCGCATCTCCCACCGCAGCGTGTTGTTTCTGCTTCTCCACAGTCGTCTCGGCTGCTATGGCCCTTTGAACTCTCTGCGCAGTTGTCTCTGACGCTTCGTTCTCTTTTCCGGCAGCGCCAGCATCCTGCTTCGTGTTCTCCAGCACAGCGCGAAGCTCCCCCAGAAGCGCTTTTTTTGTCTCCGAAGGCGCAGCGGGCTGCGGGGCTTCCTTTTTCTCCGTCGTATTGTCGAACGCTTCGGAAACCGGTACAACGTCTGCTTCAACCGTGGAATCCGAAACGGAAACTGACTGGGCTTGCTCTTTCTTTTCCTCTTGGGCCTTGTTCGTTTGTTTATAATTGCGTTTCACAGCGGTTCGCTCCTTTCAGTTCGATTTCGGTAGTATTCCCACCCCTCCAGAGAATCGGGGTCAATGATTCTTCCCTGCTCGCGCAGGAGGGACACAGACATATCCAGTCCGCGGAAAACAGCCGTGTCAAGATTCGTCTTAACAAGCGCTCGAAGCTCTTCCACGCCGGCAAAGCGGCGATTCGGTTCCATATAATCCGCGATATACAGGATTTTTTCCAGAAGTGTCATCCTCGCACGCCCGGTTGTGTGCCACCAGAGTGCCTGTGTCAGCTCTTCCGACTCTCCAAAGATTTCTTTTGCCACAACAGCTCCGGTTTTGGCATGAAGAAGCTTGGGATTCTCCCGCTGGAAGGGTGTTAGCATCATATCATATTTCTTGCAAAGATGCAACTGTTCTCTTCCGCCGAGGGCCTTGGTAATATCGTGCAGGATGCCTGCGCGGTAGGCAATCTCGGGATCAGCGCCCCACCGCTCAGCCAGAGCGCGGGCAGTTTCAGCGGTTCCGATCACATGGGCGCGACGCTTTTCATCGTGCAGCTCCAGAGAAATCTCCCGCAGCCGATCAATGGGAAGACCGTGAAGCTGGGCGCCGCAGAGATACCAGCCGTTTTCTCGAATCATTGCCTCCACGCTGTCGGGCAGATAATCCGGCGCATGAAACGCGATCAGCCGCCTGACCGTGGTGGAAGACACCGGAACACAGTCGTTTTCGACCGTGACAACCCTTGCGTTCAGGTCGTGCCGAAGCGCAGCCGCCTCCCGGCAGGTCTGATCCCAAAGCTCCGCGTTCTCTGAACGCCGCATTACGGCGAGTGTTGCGAGCGAAGCGATCCGCTCCGGTTCGCGCCAGAGCCGGAATGTCAGAAGCATATCCGTTCCCATAATCAAAAACAGGTCGTCACGGGGCGTCCTGGCGCTCAGTTCCGTCAGCGTATCAACCGTATAGCTCTTTCCGGCACGGCGAATCTCGAGATCGGAAACCGCGACTCCGGGAATCCCGTGAAAGGCCGCCCGACACATGGCAAGA
>CADBQM010000058.1 GCA_902796795.1 uncultured Eubacteriales bacterium | reverse complement strand
TTGCGGCACTCGTCAAGATCCCGGATCCGGAATACGCCGAGGCCGAACCAGGGCATTCTGACGCCGTTCGAAAGGGTGGTCGTGGATAGTAAACTGTCGATCATTTTGAACCTCCCGCTGAAAAAAGTTTCATATGATTCTATTATCCGTTGGAGCGTGCGCCGTGTCAAGGCGGCATCGGATCCAATGTTCATTTTTTATCCGGCCGGACGGGCGCTGAGAGCGGATTGACAAGCCGTTATTCTTTGTTTATAAAGAAAGTGAAAGTAATGTTCCCGGGCAGGCCGGGCACCTCCGACCAGAAGGAAAAGAAAAAGGAAATTACAGTGAACGATCTTCAGTTTATTTTTGTTCACGGACTGTCCGGCTGGGGCAGTTATGACGAAGCCTATCGGAAGATGCCCTACTGGGGCATGCGCGGATCACGACGCTTCCCGGTGTCTGCTATTTCTCCGTCCCCTGCAGTTTTACGGAAAAACAGCCGGACGGCACCTACCGGCCGAAGCACGGCATAGAACCGCTGTTTGCAGCCAGGACCTTCGTGACGGCGGCTTTTGCGCTTGCCGTGACCGTGATCTTCGCGGCTTACAACGGATTCCTCGGCATTTATCATGCTTCCCTGTGGCACGGTACGATCTGTGTTTACTATATCGTCCTCATCCTGCTGCGCGGGACGGTCGTTATTTCCGCGAGAAGGATCTCTGCGCAAAAAGAACAGGAGCAGGCACGGAATAAGACCTATCTTATCGTGTCCGTCCTGCTCCTGCTCCTGAACGTGAGCCTGGTCGTTCCTTTCTCGCTGATGGTCCGGCAGCAGAAACCGGTCAGCATGACGCTGATCCCCGCGATCACCATGGCTGCCTATACGACCTTCCGGATTGTTATGGCCTCCGTCCATCTGAAGAAGCGGAAGACTTCATCGGACTGTCTGGTCCGGCTGCTCCGGACGATCAATTTTATCGACGCGCTCGTGGCGATACTGACGCTTCAGAATACCCTGATCATGGTACAGTCAGGCGGCGGGGCAATGAATACGATGCTGCCGCTCACGGCGGCGACAAGTGCGGCCGTCTGGCTCGCCATACTGGTACTTTCGGTCCTGGCGATCGTGAAGGGAATCCGGCAGCTCAAGGAAAACAACGAATACGAAATAATACAGAGGGAAAAATGATGAAGTGTTGGAAATGCGGACGGGAAGTGGCTGAGACCAGCAATTTCTGCGGCAGGTGCGGCGCCCCGCTGAAAATCAATGCAATCAGGGGCACGGCAGACGAAAGCGCGGCAAACAGAAATACGGCAGACAGAAATTCGGCTGGCGGAGGTGCCGGGATTCTCGGCATCGATCTTGGCGGAAGCACTGCCCGGATCGCGGTGATCCGGGACGGCCGGCCGGTCGTGATCCCCGGCAGGAACGGGGAAAAAGGCTGTCCGGCGGCGGTCGGCTTCCGGGACGGCAGGCTCATCGTAGGCGAAGAAGCGCAGCGGCAGGCGGACACACGGCCCGGCGATACGGCGCTGAACTTCAAGGCGCGGATGGGGAGCGGCATAGAGATCCCGCTGGGCGGAAAGACATATACGCCGCAGCTGCTTTCTGCCCTGGTGCTGAAAAAGCTGCGGATGGACGCCAAGGCTTACCTGAATGAAGTTCCTGAAGACGCTATTATTACGATACCGAACAGCTATACGTACAGGCAGCGCCAGGCCGTCCTTGAAGCCGGGCGTATGGCCGGGCTGAAGGTGAACCGGCTGATCAGCAATACGGCCGCGGCCTCCCTGGGTACCGGCTGGTACGGCGAAAATGCGGGGAGAGTCCTCCTCTGCAGCATGGGCAGCGTAAGCTTTGACGTTTCCGTGACGGAGTTCACCGACGGCGTGGCAGAAGTGCTGGCGTCGGGCGGCAGTACGACGCTGGGCGGCAATGATTTCACCGAATGCATCGCCCGCTGGATACTGAGCCGTTTCCGGCTGGATACGGGAATCGATCTTAAAAATGATCCGGTGGCCCTGGCCAGGGTATATTCGGCTGCGGAGACGGCCAAGAAACAGCTGTCCGAGCTTACATCGGTCCAGATCACGATCCCCTGTGCCGGGATCCGGGAGGGACAGCCGCTCCATTTCGATGAAACGCTGACCCGTTCGGAATTCGAAGAGATGACCCTGTTCCTGCGGGAAAGGGCACGCGGCCTGATCCTCGGCGTTTTATACGATGCGAAGCTGTCGCCGAACGACCTTCAGCGGGTCGTCTTCGTGGGCGGCGGAAGCCGGATACCATCCATGAAGAACATGGTGCTCCAGGTCACCGGCAGGGAGATCACAAAGATCGCCCGCCCCGAAGAATGCGCGGCCTGCGGCGCGGCGATCCTCGGCGGTGTACGGCACGGAGATATTCGGGACGTGCTGCTCTTAGACGTGACACCGTTCTCACTCGGTATCGAGACCGCCGGCAGCGTCTTTACGAAGCTGATCCCGCGCGATACCACGATCCCGATCAAGAAAGTGCAGGTCTTCTCTACCTTTGAGGACAACCAGGTCGCGGTAGACGTCCATGTGCTGGAAGGGGAGGGCGTGCAGGCCGCGGAGAACGAAACGATCGGCAGCTTCCGGATCTCCGGCATCCCGCCGGCGAAGAGGGGCGTGCCGCTGATCGAAGTGACTTTCGACGTTGACCAGAACGGCGTATTCAGCATGCATGCAAAAGACGTTGCGACCGGGAAGGAACAGCGGCTGGAGCAGCTCGACCGGCCGGTCGGCACGGAAGAACGGGTGCAGAGGGACACAGCGCTCGTGAATGAAGCCGCGTCGCGCTGGGGAGATGTGCTGTCATGAGCGCGAAGCTTAAGATGGTCCTGTTCGACCTTGACGGGACGCTGCTGCCGATGGACATGGACGTGTTCACGCGCGGTTATTTCAAACTGCTCGCAAAGAAGGCGGCGCCGCGTGGTTACGAAGCGGGGACGCTGGTGAACGCGATCTGGCACGGCACGGCGGCGATGGTGAAAAACGACGGCAGCTGCCTGAATGAAGAAGCGTTCTGGAAAGATTTTACTTCGGTCTTCGGGGAAGCGGCGCTGCAGGATAAAGACCTGTTCGAGGATTTCTACGCGAACGAGTTCCGTGAGGCGCGGCAGTTCTGCGGTTTCAACAAGAAAGCGGCGGAAACGGTGCGCCGGATTCGAAGCGCGGGATACCGGGTCGCGCTCGCGACCAATCCGCTGTTCCCGTCCGTCGCGACCGAGACCCGCATCCGCTGGGCAGGTCTCACGCCGGGGGATTTCGAATTCTTTACGACTTATGAGAATATCGGCTATTGCAAGCCGAACCCGGATTATTACCGCGAAGTCCTGCGCCGGGCCGGCCTCGAGGCGGAAGACTGCCTGATGGTCGGAAACGACGTCGGGGAAGATATGATTGCGGAAACGCTGGGCATGAAGGTCTTTCTGCTGACAGACTGCCTGATCAATAAGGAAAATAAGGATATCGGCCGGTATCCCCACGGCGGCTTTGATGAACTGAAGGCTTACGTGGAGGCGCTTGGCCGCGAAGAAGCATAGGGAGGGAGATACGATGGCTGTCCTTGCTGCGTTTGCGGTCCCGCACCCGCCGATGATCATTCCGGAAGTCGGAAAGGGCAGTGAGCGGGAGATCCTCGAGACGACGCGCGCGTATGAGCGG
>CADBQM010000057.1 GCA_902796795.1 uncultured Eubacteriales bacterium | reverse complement strand
GCCGAAGACAGCAGGTGTCGTAAGACGTAAGGAGAAAACGCCTGCCGAGGTAGTAAAAATTCATTACGGGATTTTTATGGGCCTCGCATGTACTGCGGGGCTTTTGATTTCTCCTGAAAAATCTGGTAAAGGAGGGTATGATGGCTAAGATCGAAATTAAGAAGCCTGTCATCGAAGAGATCTCGTCCGCACTGGACGGCTCCAAGACAGCGATCCTCGTCGATCACAGAGGTTTAAGCGTAGCGGAAGATACCGAGCTCCGCAAGACCTTAAGAGAGAACGGGATCCTGTACAAGGTCTACAAGAACACGATGATCCGCTTTGCAGTCAAGGATACGCCGAACGAGGAGCTCTCGAAGCACCTTGAAGGCCCGTCCGCACTGGCAGTCTCCAAGGAAGACGCGACAGTCGTTGCCCGTGAGATCGTCAAGTTCGCAAAGACCCATGCCAAGCTCGAGCTGAAGGGCGGTATGGTCGACGGCAAGTACTGCGGCCCGGATGAGATCAAGGAAGTGGCGAACATTCCGTCGAAGGAGATCCTGCTCGGCAGACTGTTCGGCAGCATGCAGAGCCCGATCGCGAACCTGGCCCGCGTGATCAAGCAGATCGCGGAGAAGGACAGCGAAGGCAGCGCGCCCGCAGCGGAAGAAGCGCCTGCAGAAGCAGCGCCCGCAGAGGCATAACGGCTCGTTCAGAAACTGAAACGAAAGATTGAATTATTTGGAGGAAAATGAAAATGGCTAAGTTAACAACCGCTGAATTTATCGAAGCGATCAAAGAGTTATCCGTGCTTGAGCTGAACGAGCTGGTCAAGGCTTGTGAGGAAGAGTTCGGCGTATCCGCAGCAGCAGGCGTCGTCGTCGCGGCAGCAGGCCCGGCAGAGGCAGTGGAAGAAGAAGAGAAGACCGAATTTGATGTCGAGCTCACCGAGATCGGCCCGAACAAGGTCAAGGTCATCAAGGTCGTCCGTGACGCGACCGGCCTCGGCTTAAAGGAAGCCAAGGACCTCGTCGACAGCGCGCCGAGCAAGATCAAGGAAGCTGTTTCCAAGGCGGAAGCAGACGAACTGAAGGCGAAGCTCGAAGCGGAAGGCGCAAAGGTCACCTTAAAGTAATACCATCATATAGTCCAGAAACAGCCCCGGCAGCACAAAATATAGCTGTCCGGGGCTGTTTTTTGTTTGACCTTATATAAGGGTTGTGTTATGATTTTACAATAATGGGTCCATATGGGAGATTTTCGATGTATGAGCTGAAAAGCAGGGTGCGCTACAGTGAAGTCGACGAGAACGAACGCCTTTCGCTCTTTGCCATGATCAATTATTTTCAGGACTGCTGCACGCAGCAGTCGGAGGACCTGGGCTACGGCGTACGGTACCTGAAGGACCGCGGCCTCGCCTGGTACCTCGTATCCTGGCAGATCGAGATCGGCCGCGCGCCGGTCCTCGGCGAAAGGATCCGGGTGACGACCGAGCTCAACATGGAAGGCTTTTACGGCGCCCGTAATTTCGACATCCTGACGGAGGACGGAACGCGGCTCGTCCACGCGCATTCGATCTGGATCTTCATGAATACCGTGAAGGGCATACCGGTCCGGATCCCGGAAGAGATGGAGAACTACGGCTACAATACGTCCCTGCATTCAAACAAGGATAACCGCCGGATCCCCCTGCCGGAAGGCATGACGGAAGCGGAGCCGGTCCTCATCAGCCGCTCCTTCCTGGACACCAATCATCACATGAACAACGGCCAGTACGTCCGCATCGCGGAACAATTGCTGCCCGAAGGGAGCACGATCCTTTCGTTCCGCGCGGAATATAAAAAAGAGGTCCTTCAGGGAGCGCATCTTTATCCCAGATACATAAAAGACGGAGATCTTTTTACGGTCGCGCTTGCGGACGAGGCGGGAAAGCCCTACGCCAGCGTGGAATTCAGGTTAAAGGAAGGCTGAGCCATGGAACAGAAATCGGAACGCTTAAAACGCAGGAAGCGCAGGCGGATGCTCCCCTGGATCACCGCGGCAGCGCTCACGGCGCTGCTCGGGCTGTTTATCGCCCTGCTGTTCGTGATCCTTTCTCCGAAGAATAAAAAAGACCCGACGGACAGCGCGGACGTCGGAACAAGTACCGAGCGTGCAAGCGAAGTTGTGTCGACGGAAAGCACGACCGCGGAGATCCTCGTCCCGGATACGCCGGAAGCGGACAGCACGGACGAAACGGATATCAGTTCTTCG
>CADBQM010000056.1 GCA_902796795.1 uncultured Eubacteriales bacterium | reverse complement strand
GTGGTGGCGCTGCCGATCGCTGCGCAGAGCCTGATCACGGTCGGCGTCAACATGATGGATACGATCATGGTCGGCCTGGTCGGCGAGGATGAGCTTTCTGCCGTTTCCCTTGCGAATACCTTTATCAACACCTATCATATCCTCTGCATGGGGCTCTCCATGGGCGCCTCCGTCCTTGTTTCCCGCTTTTACGGTATGCAGAACCAGACCGATATGCGCAAGACCGTCGCGATCATGCTGCGGCTGACCTTCTTTGCCGCACTTTTATTCGCGCTCTTTACTTTCTTCCGGCCGGATCTCGTGATGGCGATCTATACGAAAGAAGAGTCGATCATCGCCAAGGGGATCGAGTATCTGAACTGGTCGGTCGCCACCTATTTCTTCCTCGGCCTGTCGCTCACGACGACGATCGTCCTGCGCTCCGTCGGCCGTGCAAGGATCCCGCTCATTACCTCCATCGCAGCCTTTTTTATCAACGTCGGCGCCAATTACGTGTTTATCTACGGCAAGCTCGGCGCGCCGGAGATGGGCGTTGCCGGCGCGGCGCTCGGCACGCTGATCGCCCGCGTCTTTGAGTTTGCGGTGATCTGCGGCTATCTCTTCCTGAAGGACAGCGCGATCGGCTTCCGGCTGAAGCATCTCTTCATGTATACCCGGGATCTCTGGAAAGAATATATCCGGATCAGCATCCCGGTCCTTGTAAGCGACGGCATCCTGGCGCTCGGCAATAACGGCGTTGCGATGGTGATCGGGCGGCTCGGCGGTGAATTCGTCGCGGCGAACGCCGTGACCGCGGTAACGCAGCAGATGAGCTCCGTCCTGACCCAGGGCTTCTCGCAGGCCGGCGCGATCATCACCGGGCGGACCCTCGGGGAAGGGGACCGCGAAAAAGCGCAGGAGCAGGGCTACGCCTTCCTCGGCGTCGGTTTTATCCTGGGGCTTTTCTCCGCGGCGGTGATCATGGCGATCAGCGGGCCGGTCATCCGCTCGTACCATCTGTCGGAGAGCACGGCGGATATCGCCAGGCAGCTGATGGGCGCCATTTCCGTGATCATGGTCTTCCAGGCCACGAACAGCATCATGACCAAGGGCGTGCTCCGCGGGGGCGGCGATACGAAGATGCTGATGCTCGCGGACAATATCTTCCTCTGGGTAGCGGCGCTGCCGCTCGGGATCCTCGCCGGTTTCGTCCTCAAACTTCCTGCGTTCTTCATCTATCTTTTCATCAAATGTGACCAGATCCTGAAGGCCATCTGGTGCGTGATCCGTTTGCACAGCGGCAAGTGGATCAAGAGGATCCGGACGTCGGCGGAACTGAACGCGGAAAAGATGGAAAAGGAGCGGCAAAATGAAGCATAATTGCGCTTGCCAATCCAGTTGAATTGTGTTATTTTCGTTTTAGCTGAAACAAACGCAGCCGCCGGCAGGCGGCGCTGCAGTGAATAAAAGATCAAATGGAGGATCGTGATGTTAAGAGTTGAAAAACCGAAGCTTCGTCTTGCTGTCGTTCCGAACCACCGGGATACCTGGAACGGCCCGCTCGTCGTAGACATCAAGAATGCGGTCGACGAGAAGATGAAGGAGTTCGCCGAGCTGTTCGATCTCGAGATCGTTACGACGGACGGCATCGATTTCCCGCAGAAGGTATTCCACTATGGAAAACGGACGTTCACGTTCGATAAGGACATCATGATGTCCGATTACGGGGACGCGGTCCTTGTCGCGGAATATCTGAAGAAGCAGAATATCGACGCCCTGTTCATTCCTTTCTGTGGTTTCGGCCAGGAAGAAGCTGTCGCGAAGGTCGCGAAGGAAATGGACGTCCCGGTCCTGATCTGGGGACCGCGCGATCCCGCGCCGGACGGACTCAAGCATCGTCCGCTGGACACCCAGTGCGGCATGTTCGCGGCGACCAAGGTGCTGCAGCGCTACGGCGTGACCTTCACCTACATTGAAAACTGCCGCATCGAAGAAGAAGCGTTCAAGAAGGGCTTCGGTGAGTTCATCGCCACGGCCCAGATCGTCAAGGCGTTCCGTCATGCGCGCATCCTGCAGGTCGCGGTGCGTCCGCAGCAGTTCCTTTCCGTCATGGTGAATGAGGCGGAACTCCTGGAGAAGTTCGGTGTGGAGCTGGTACCGATCACCGAGAGCCAGTTCACGAATACGGTGAATACGATCCTGGAGACCCGCGGAGATGAGATCGACGAACTGGTCGCTGACATCGAGAAGACGCTCGATATGTCCCGCCTGAAAGACAAACGGATCGTCGCGGCGGTCGAGCTCGGTTACATGGAGCTTGCGAAGAAGTATCAGTGCACGGCGATCGCGAGCGACTGCTGGCACATGGTCCACGGTGCCTTCGGCGTATCTCCCTGCTTCATCTTCGGTGACCTGAATGACCGCGGCATTCCCTGTGCCTGCGAAGAAGACCTGATGGCGGCGCTCTGCTCGCTGATGGCGGTCGCGGCGACGAACAACAAGGAAGCTTCCTTTGTGGCGGACCTGACGATCCGTCATCCGGAGAACGACAACTGCGAGCTTCTGTGGCACTGCGGCCCGTTCGCGAAGCAGCTGAAGAAGCCCGGCACGGACGGTTATATCGTCGAAGGCGGCCAGGGTTACTATCCGCTGAAGGAAGGCGAGCTGACCGTTCTTCGTCTGGACGGCCTGAAGGGCGAATACAGCCTGTTCTGCGGCAAGGGGACTTCGATCGAAGGCCCTGAAACGAACGGCAACTACGCCTGGGTCGAAGTCGACGACTGGGTACACTGGGAAAAGAAATTCATGTACGGCCCGTACATCCACCATGTCGTGGGTGTCTTCGGCGATCACAGGGCGGCGTTCCAGGATGCCTGCCGTTATCTCGGTATCCGTTACGATGCCGCGGAATCGCCGATCTTCTGAGCTGGAACCTGAAATCGGGCCGTCCGGAAACCGGCGTCCCTTAAACTTATTTCCATGAATGGAAAAGGAGGAGAAAAATGGCATTTTGTAAGGTAAGAGATATCCTTCAGATGGGTGTTCGCGACAATGCTGCGGTCTATGCGTTCGATGCGGCGGGTCTGGAGCAGATCTGGGCAGTCATCAAGGGTGCGGAAAAGGCCAACAAGCCGGTCATCGTCATGCAGTATCCGGCGGCACCGCTCGTCAAGATGTATCCGTTCGAGTACTTCGCGGCAACCGTCAAGGCGCTGGCAGAGCAGGTGAGCATTCCGGTCGGCCTGCATCTGGACCATTGCTCTGATTTTGATATGATCGTCGACGCGATCCGCTGCGGCTTCACCTCCGTCATGGCAGACGGTTCGACGCTTCCGTTCGAAGAGAACGTGAAGTTCACGAGCGAAGTCGTCCGGGTCGCCAAGATCTTTGATGTAGACGTAGAAGGTGAACTCGGCCATGTCGGCGTTGCTTCCAAGACCGAAGATTATGTCGCTGCGGAAGACGGCGTGAACGTCGGCGAGGGCGGCATCTCCGCGGACAAGCTTTATACGACGGCAGAAGACGCGAAGCGCTTCACCGAGCTTGTTGACGTAGCGAGCCTTGCGGTCGCTTTCGGTTCCGCACACGGCGTTTACAAGGTCACCCCGAAGCTTTCGATCAGCCGTCTGTCCGAGATCAACGCGGTCACCGAGACTCCGCTGGTCCTGCACGGCGGTTCCGGTATTCCGGAAGATCAGCTGGTCGAGGCGTTCAGCCACGGCATCAACAAGTTCAACGTCGGTACCGAGTTCGGCATGCTGACGAATGAGCTGAAGAAGGAATCCTTCGAGAAAGCCGGCCGCGGCGCCGAGATGTATGTGCGTGACGGCCTGACCGACTATATCGCGAAGAAGGTCTCGCTCTGCAATATCAAGCTGTAATACCGGTCCTGCGAAAAGACCTCAGGAAGCCCCGCACCGTATCCCGGTGCGGGGCTTTTTATGCGTATGAAATTGAAAATGATTCTCAAAATGCTTGACAGCCGGCAGTGCCCCTGCTATAATCGGGAACGATTCCCAAATTAAAGAGGAGGTGCTTCATGCCGGCTTCCGTACAATATAAGACCCGCCAGAAGGATGAACTGATCCGCTATCTTTCCACGGTACAGGGAAAGCATATCACGGCAGGCGACGTGGTAAAGCATTTCCGGGAACAGGGGGAGCAGATCGGCCAGTCCACGATCTACCGCCAGCTGGAACGGCTGGTCGACGAAGGAATCGTCAGCAAATATACGATCGACGCGAACAGCCCCGCCTGCTTTGAATACATCGGGGCGGAAAGCCACCAGGGAGCGGAGCACTGCTACCACTGCAAGTGTGAAGGCTGCGGAAAGCTGATCCACCTGCACTGTGAAGAGATGGAAGAGTTCCGGGAACATCTGAAAAAGGAACACGGGTTCCGCATGGATCCCTTCCGCACGGTTTTTTACGGCCTCTGCGAAGACTGTCAGAGAAAAGGAAACGAAGCACAGAACAAATGAAGATAAAGACAGAAAGAAAACGGCGTCATCTGAAAAGGGCAGCAGGGCTGATCACAGTTCTGCTCCTTGTCTGTCTGCTGTTTTCCGCCTGCGGGACCGGACCCGCGAAACCTGAAGAAGACGGTAAACTGAAGATCACCGTGACCGTTTTTCCGGTCTATGACTGGGTGCGGAACATCGTCGGGACCGAAAATGAGGACGTGGAACTGACCTTGCTTCTGCAGAACGGCACCGATATGCACAGCTTCCAGCCGACGGTCCAGGACCTCTTAAGGATCTCGGACAGCGACCTTTTCATTTATATCGGCGGCTTTTCCGATGCCTGGGTCAGTGACGCGCTGAAGGAAGTGCGGAACGAAAGGCAGCAGGCACTCGACCTCATGGCGCTGCTCGGCGACGCGGTACGGGAAGAGGAATTCCCGGAAGGCATGCAGGAGGAGCATGCGCACGAAGAAGGGGATGCGCACGGACACGAAGAAGAGGAT
>CADBQM010000055.1 GCA_902796795.1 uncultured Eubacteriales bacterium | reverse complement strand
TTTCTGTTTCCGAGCTCACGCTGCTTTCTTCCCTGATCCGGAAAACGGCGGCGGATCCGGAAGATACGGCGGTGCTTCTAAAAGCGGCCGCAGACCGGAACCTTACCGGGGTCGACGAGATCCTCACTGGCGGAGATTTTTCCACAGAGCGCTGTGACGCGGCAACACGGCTGAAAAAGCTGCTGACGCTTGCACAGGATCCGGACGAAGCGATGCGGGAACTGGAAATACTTGCGGAAGATGAAGCGGAAAAAGAAGCTGCTGCAAGGATGAACCGGCTGCTCGCGGCGCTGAAAGACGCGGGAATCCGCGCCGAAGCAGACTTTACACTTGCCGGTGACCTGCATTATTATAACGGCATCGTTTTTAAGGGCTTCTTAAAAAATGTTCCGGACAGCGTGCTTTCCGGCGGACAGTACGGCGGCCTGATGAAGAGCATGGGACTCACGGGCGAAGCCGCCGGCTTTGCGGTCTATCTGGACCGTCTTGAAAGAACAGGAGGCGGGAAATGAAGGAAATGATCAGTGTCGCGCTTCCGAAAGGGCGGCTCGGCGATAAGGTGTACCGGATGTTCCGGGACGCGGGTTATCCGAACGAGGAGATCGAAAAGGACGGCAGGAAGCTGGTCTTTGAGAGCCCGGAATACGGGATCCGCTACTTCCTCGTAAAGCCCTCGGACGTAACGGTCTATGTGGAACGCGGCGCCGCGGATATCGGCGTCTGCGGCAAGGATATCCTTAAGGAATACGCGCCGGAGGTCTATGAACTGCTGGACCTGAAAACGGGGAACTGCCGGATGTGCGTGGCGGCGAAAGAAGACTTTGAGGACGACCTTTCCCGGACGCTCCGGGTGGCGACCAAGTTTCCGAGGGTCGCACAGGAGCATTACGGGAAGAGGGGACGGCAGATCGACGTCATCAAGCTGAACGGCTCGATCGAGCTTGCCCCGGTGCTGGGTCTGTCCGACGTGATCGTGGATATCGTGGAGACGGGGACGACGCTCCGTGAGAACCACCTTTCCGTGTTTGAAACGATCTTTCCGATCAGCGCGCGGCTCATCGCGAACCGTGCATCCTTCCGTTTCAAGCGGCAGGAGATCGAAACACTGACAGAAAAACTGAAACAGCTGGTGGAGGAAAAGAAATGATCAGGATCTACCGTTACGGCGAGATCTCCGACGAAGAGATCTTCAAAAGATCGGAAGCCCTGCCGGACGTGTCCGGCACGGTCGCGGCCATCATCGCGGACGTCCGCGCACGCGGCGACGCGGCGCTCTTTGACTATACGGAACGCTTCGACCATGTGCGTCTTACTGCGCTGGAGGTGAGTGCGGAGGAGTTCGCGGAAGCGCTTAATAAAACGGATCCGCGCATGCTGGAAGTGCTGAAAAAAGCAGCCGCGTCGATCCGCGCCTTCCACCAGGAGCAGAAGCGCAGCGGCTTTATCCTGAACGAGAAGAAGGGCGTCGTGATCGGCCAGAAGGTGCTCCCGATGGCACGCGTCGGCCTCTACGTGCCCGGCGGTACAGCGGCCTATCCTTCCACGGTCCTGATGGACGCGATCCCGGCAAAGATCGCGGGCGTAAAGGAACTTGTAATCGTGACGCCGCCCGGAAGAGACGGGAAGGTGAATCCCGTGATCCTCGCAGCGGCGAAGACGGCCGGCGTTGACAAGGTCTATAAGGTCGGCGGCGCACAGGCGGTCGCGGCACTCGCCTACGGGACGGAAACGATCGGCCAGGCGGACAAGATCGTCGGCCCGGGCAACGCTTTCGTCGCGGAAGCGAAGCACCAGATCTTCGGCCAGGCGGGCATCGATATGATCGCCGGTCCGAGCGAGATCCTCGTCATCGCGGACGGGAAGAGCGATCCTGTCCAGGTCGCGGCCGACCTCCTCTCCCAGGCGGAGCACGATAAGAATGCGAGCGCCGTCCTGGTCACGGAATCGGAAGAACTGGCAAAGAAAGTGCAGGCGGAGATCGAGCGGCAGCTCGCCGTCCTGCCGCGGGAAGAGATCGCGCGGGTGTCCGTCGAGAACAACGGGAAGATCATCCTCACAAAGGACGTCGAAGAAGCGGTCGCGATCGCGAACCGGATCGCGCCGGAGCATCTGGAGCTCGTGCTCGACCAGCCCTTCGATTATCTGGACATGGTCGAGAACGCCGGCTCTGTCTTCCTCGGCAGGAACTGCCCGGAAGCGCTCGGCGATTACATGGCCGGCCCCAACCACACGCTGCCGACCGGCGGCACGGCCCGCTTTTCAAGCCCGCTTTCGGTGGATGACTTTGTGAAGAAAATACAGTATACTTATTTTTCACAGGAGGCCTTCCGGGGCCTGGCCCGCGACGTCGCGTACTTCGCGGAGCAGGAGGGGCTTTCCGGACACGCGAGGAGCGCACTTTCGCGCCTGGAGGAGGACGTATGAGCCGTTTCTTTTCCGCACAGTACGACAGGCTGACGCCCTATGTGCCGGGCGAACAGCCGCAGGACAGGAAATACCTGAAGCTGAACACGAACGAGTCCCCGTTCCCGCCTTCTAAGAACGCGGTGAAAATGGCGGCGGAAGCGGCAGAGAACCTGCAGCTGTATTCCGACCCCGCCTGCATGAAGCTGAGGACCGCGCTCGGCGAGACCTACGGCGTCACCTGGGACCGGGTCGTCGTAACGAACGGTTCGGACGAAGCGCTCTACTTCGCTTTTTCCGCCTGGTGCGACGACACACATCCCGTGATGTTCCCGGACATCACCTACGGCTTCTATCCGGTCTTTGCGGACAAGCTGAACCTTCCTTACCGGGAGGTCCCGCTCGCGGACGATCTCACGATCGACTCGGCGCCCTATTTCAATAACGAAGCGATGGTCGTGATCGCGAACCCGAACGCGCCGACCGGACTCATGATCCCGCGGGAGATGATCGAAGCACTCTGTGAAAAGAATCCGGATCATATCGTGGTGATCGACGAAGCTTATGTGGATTTCGGGAATGAGAGCGCGGTACCGCTGACGTATAGGTACCCGAACCTCGCGGTGATCGGGACCTTTTCCAAATCGCGCTCGCTTGCGGGCGGCCGGCTCGGCTATATGATCGCGGATCCCGCGCTCATCGCCGATATCGAAACGCTCCGTTATTCCACGAACCCTTACAACGTGAACAGCATGACGCTGGCCGCGGGATGCGGCGCGCTGCTGGACGCCGCCTATACCCGGAAAAACTGCGAAACGATCGTGAAAAACCGGGAAGCGCTGAAAGCGGAATTGAAGGCGATGGGCTTCAGTGTAACGGATTCCCGGGCAAACTTCGTCTTTGCCGCGCATCCAGGACTCCCCGGCCCGATGCTCTATGAAAAACTGAAGGCACGCGGCATCCTG
>CADBQM010000054.1 GCA_902796795.1 uncultured Eubacteriales bacterium | reverse complement strand
GGGATGAAGCGGGTCTTCCGCTCCGGATCCGGCGGCACGATGACCCGGGGCTCCTTAAGCAGCTGCATGCAGACAGGGCAGTAGACAGCGCCGGGATGCAGCTTTGCGCCGCAGAAGGGACAGGTCTCTTCCTCTGCAGAAAAAGAGGAGCCGTCCCCGGATTCGAAGACAAACTCCCCTTCATTCGTTTTTTTGTATTCTTCAAATGATCCGGAAAGCTCCAGCTCCCGGATGAGTGCATCCGTGTTTTTTTCGTGCTCTTCCGGCATCCCCTTATTCTACCGTTACGGATTTCGCAAGGTTCTTCGGCTTGTCGATGTCGCAGCCGCGTTCCTTTGCCACATAGTAGGCGAAAAGCTGCAGCGGCAGTACGGCGAGGACGTCGGCAAAGAGCGGCTCGGTGCGCGGGATGTAGACGATATCATCGGCCTTTTTGATGATCTCGGTATTGCCCTTGAAGGCCAGCGCGATGACTTCCGCGCCGCGGGCCTTGACCTCGATGATGTTCGACATGGTCTTTTCCGCGAGCGCTTCGTTGAGGCAGAGCGCCACGACCGGGGTCCCGGTCTCGATGAGGGCGATCGTCCCGTGCTTCAGCTCGCCGGCGGCGTAGGCTTCCGCGTGGACGTAGGAGATCTCCTTCAGCTTGAGCGCGCCTTCCATGCAGGCGGCGTAGTCGGTGTTGCGGCCGATGAAGTAGACGTCGTTGTGCGTGTAATATTTCTTCGCGAGCGCCGGCACGTCGTGGTTCATATCGATGGTGCGCTGCAGGAGATTCGGGATCTTCCGGATCTCAGAAAGCAGGCGGTCATATTCCGCGCTGTCGATCCTGCCGAGCTTATCCGCCGCGTAGATCGCGAAGAGATAGAGCAGAATGAGCTGGGTGGTGTAGCCCTTGGTCGTCGCGACGGCGATCTCGGGACCGGCCCAGGTGTAGAGCGTGTCGTCAGACAGGCGGGCGATCGTGGAACCGACCACGTTGACGATCGACAGCACGCGTGCGCCGCGTTCCTTGCATTCCTTCATGGCGGCGATGGTATCGGCCGTTTCGCCGGACTGGGAGAGGACGATCAGCAGGGTGTGTTCGTCGATCAGCGGGTCCGCATAGCGCAGCTCGCTCGCAAGCTCCACGGTCACCGGGATGCGGCAGAGCTTTTCGATCGCGTAGCGCCCGGCCTGGCCCGCGTAGGAAGCAGAGCCGCAGGCGGTGATGACGATCTTGTTGATATTCTTGAATTCGGCGCTGTCCATCTCAAAATCGTCGAGGTGGATGCGGCCGTTCTTGATGCGGGGATCGATCGTGGCCTGCACCGCGCGGGGCTGCTCCATGATCTCTTTCAGCATGAAGTGATCGTAACCGCCTTTTTCCGCGGCTTCGATGTCCCAGGTGATGCGGCTGATGGGCTTTGTGATCTCGCGGCCGGCTGCGTCATATACGGTGATGCCGTCCGGCTTTACTTCCGCAAATTCGCCGTCTTCCAGGTAGATCGCGTTCTTCGTATAGGCGACGAGCGCGGTCACGTCAGAGGCAAAGAAGTTTTCACCGATGCCGGCGCCGAGGATCAGCGGGCTCTTCTCACGGACCGCGAAAACGGTCTCCGGTTCGTCGGTGCAGACGATACCGAGCGCGTAGGAGCCTTCCAGGCGGGAGACGGCCTTCATGACCGCCGCCTTGAAGTTGCCGGTGTAATACATCTCGATCAGGTGCGCGACGACTTCGGTATCGGTGTCGCTTAAGAATTCGTAGCCCTTCGCGGTCAGCTCGTCACGGAGCACGGCAAAGTTTTCGATGATGCCGTTATGGACGATCGCGAAACGGCCGTCGCTTGAGATGTGCGGATGCGCGTTGACGTCGGTCGGCGCGCCGTGGGTCGCCCAGCGGGTGTGCCCGATGCCGGCAAAGCCGGGGACGTTTTTGCCGCTGTCGGTCAGTTCCATAAGATTCGCGATCTTGCCCTTGACCTTGGCAAGACCGATCTTTCCTTCATTTAAAACGGCGATGCCCGCCGAGTCATAGCCGCGATATTCCAGCTTTGACAAGCCGGAGAGAAGCACAGGCGCCGCGGCCTGTGTGCCGGTGTAACCAACGATTCCGCACATGGGAATAATCCTCCAAAATCATTACTTCTTTGAGGCAGGGCCTCAGGACCGGATGAACGGTATTTAACGTACGCCGAAGAGCAGTTCCGAGTAGCTCGGGAACGGCCAGTATTCTTCTGCGGTAATACTTTCCGCTTCGTCTGCCGCTTCCCGGAGCGCTTCCATCTTCGGAAGGACTTCGTCCCGGATCTGTTCCGCCTTGACGCGCGCGTCATCCAGCTTCTTTAAATACTGCATTTCTTCGCTGAGCAGCGCGGCGCGTTCCGAGATCTCGTCCGAAAGCCCGCTGAGCCGGCGAAGCAGCTTTTTTTCATAGGAGACGGGCAGTTCTTCGTCCACCCGCTGTTTTTTCATCGCCAGGTCCGCGATGCTGTCCGCGTATGCCGTGATCGCGGGCAGGATCTCCTTCACCGCCATGTCGATCATGGTGTTGGCCTCGATCGAAAGCGCCTTGCAGTAGTTGTTCAGGCGGATGTCCAGGCGGGAGCGGAGCTCTACCTCCGTGAACACCTTGTGCGAGGTCAGAAGGCGCACGTTCTTTTCATCCAGGAGATGCGGCAGGCAGTCCGGCGTCGTGGGGTAGTTCGGAAGCCTGCGGACCATGGTCGCTTCCCGGATCCAGGCGCCGTCGTAGGCGTTGCCGTTGAAGACGATGCGCTTGTGCGCGCGGAACTCGTCGCGGATCAGGTCGTGGAGGGCTTCGTTGAAGTCCTCTGCCTGTTCCAGGGCGTCCGCATAGACGCGGAGCGATTCCGCGACCGCCGTATTCAGCATGACGTTGCAGTCCGAAACGGAGCTCGCACTGCCCAGCATACGGAATTCGAACTTGTTGCCGGTAAAAGCAAAAGGCGCGGTACGGTTCCGGTCGGTCGTGTCGATCGAGAAGGTCGGCAGCGCGTCGACGCCGAGCCGCATGGTCTTTTTCTTCACGGACTTGTAAGGCGTATCGTTTTCGATCGCTTCCAGGATCCCGGTAAGTTCGTCGCCAAGAAAGACCGAAACGACCGCGGGCGGCGCTTCGTTTGCGCCGAGACGGTGGTCGTTGCCGGGCGAAGCCACGGAGATGCGCAGCAGGTCGGCATAGTCGTCCACCGCGCGGATCACTGCAACGAGGAAGAGCAGGAACTGTGCGTTCTCATAGGGAGAACGGCCCGGACGGAGCAGGTTGACGCCGGCGTCCGTCGTCAGGGACCAGTTGTTGTGCTTGCCGCTGCCGTTGACGCCGGCAAAAGGCTTCTCGTGGAGCAGGCATACCAGGCCGTGGCGCGCCGCGACCTTCTGCATGATCTCCATCGTCAGCTGGTTATGGTCGACCGCGATGTTGGCGGTGGTATAGACCGGCGCAAGCTCATGCTGGGAGGGCGCGGCTTCATTGTGCTCGGTCTTTGCGAGCACGCCGACCTTCCAGAGCTCCCGGTTCAGTTCGGTCATGAATTCCTGGACGCGCGGCTTGATGACGCCGTAGTAGTGGTCGTCCATCTCCTGGCCCTTCGGCGCCTGGGCGCCGTAAAGCGTACGGCCGGTAAAGATCAGGTCTTTCCGGCGGTCGTAGATCTCCCGGTCGATCAGGAAATATTCCTGCTCCGGCCCGACGGAGGGGCGCACGCTCTTCACTTCATCATTGCCGAAGAGTCTCAGGATGCGCAGGCACTGCCGGTTCAGCGTCTCCATCGAACGCAGCAGCGGGGTCTTCTTATCGAGCGCTTCGCCGCCGTAGGAGATGAAGACCGTCGGGATGCAGAGCGTCTTGTCTTTAATAAAGGCGTAGGAAGTCGGGTCCCAGGCGGTATAGCCGCGGGCTTCGAAAGTCTCCCGAAGGCCGCCCGAAGGGAAGGAGGAAGCGTCGGATTCACCGCGGATCAGTTCTTTCCGTGAAAACTCCATCAGGACGCGGCCGCCGCCGGCGGGCATGATAAAGCTTTCGTGCTTTTCCGCAGTGATGCCGGTCAGGGGCTGGAACCAGTGCGTAAAATGCGTCGCGCCCATGGAAAGCGCCCAGTCCTTCATTGCCGACGCGACCGCGTCCGCAATAGAGGAGTCCAGAAGCTCCCCGCGGTCAATGGTCTTTTTCAGTGTGGTGTAGACCTCCGCACTGAGCATTTCCTGCATTTTCCGGTCGTCAAAGACCAATGCACCGAAATAATCCGAAACGTTCTCCATAAAGTACCTCGCCGTTCCGCCTCTTCAGAAGAAGCGTATTTCTTATGCCTCCAGATTCTCGAGGAACAGGACGGCTCTTTCGATCCAGCCCTTCATCGGGGTGTCGTTGCCTTCCGCGAAACCGTGGCCGCAGCCCTTGCAGGTATCCAGGACGTTCGGGATCCCCGCGGCGTCCAGATGCCGCTTCATGTTGTAGGACTGCTCGATGCTGACGAGCTTGTCGCCCTCCGCATGCGCAAGATAGGTGGGCGGATAGTTCTTCAGATGCTCACAGGCGTTCCAGTCGGATGCCGCCGCTTCCTTCGTCGTCATGCCGAGCAGGTTCATCGTTCCCTTGTCACGGGAACCGTCCGCCGGATAGAGCTTGAAGGAGAAACCGCCGTAGACCGGGATGTTCAGGACCGGACGCGGCAGGCCGTAGACGCTGTAGCCGTGATTGTCCGTCGACCACTGGCCGACGAGCTGCGCGCCGGCGGAAAAACCGACGGTGATGTAGCGCTCGGGATCGATATCAAAATGTTCTGCCTTCTCACGGATGATCGTGAGC
>CADBQM010000053.1 GCA_902796795.1 uncultured Eubacteriales bacterium | reverse complement strand
CGGGCCAGATTGAGCGCTTCGTTCAGTACGTCTGCTTTGGAAAAGCTGCTGTCAAAAACCTTGACCAGCTTATCGCCGTCCCTGTAGATCTTTTTATTGCTTCTTTTGGCAAGTGTATCCATCTTTAGTCCTCCCTTACTTTCCGTAGTACGCGCGAAGGTACATATCTTTGATCTCGCTCATCAGCGGATGACGGGGATTCGCGCCGGTGCACTGATCGTCATAGGCGTTTTCCACCATCTCATCGAGGGTTTCGAGGAAGCTTTCTTCGCTGATGCCGTAATCCCTGATGCACTTTTTAATGCCGATGTGCTCTTTCAGTTCTTCGATCTTCTTCATGAGGCCCTTCAGTTTCGCAGCGTCGTCTTTTCCGGAGATGCCGAGGGCTTCGGCGATCTCTGCATACCGGCGCAGGGTCTTCGGATAATCATACTGCGGGAAGGTGCCCATCTTGGCCGGCGCTTCGGCAGCGTTGAACTCCAGGACATAATTGATCATCAGCGCGTTCGCGACGCCGTGGGCCAGATGATGGTACGCGCCGAGCTTATGGGCCATGGAATGGCACACGCCAAGGAAAGCGTTTGCGAAAGCCATGCCGGCCATCGTGGCAGCGTTAGCCATCTTCTCCCTTGCCACGGGATCCTCTGCACCGTTGTCATAAGCCCTCGGAAGATATTCGAAAATATCCTTCAGCGCCTGGATCGCCAGCCCGTCGGTATAGGGCGTCGCCATCATGGACGCATAGGCTTCCAGCGCATGGGTGACTGCGTCGATACCCGATGCGGAGGTCAGGCCCTTCGGGGCCGTCATCTGCATATCCGCGTCGACGATGGCCATGTTCGGCATCAGTTCGTAATCCGCAAGGGGGTACTTGGTTCCGCTCACTTCATCGGTAATGACCGCAAAGGGCGTTACCTCAGAGCCGGTACCGGCGGATGTGGGGATAGCGATGAAATAAGCCCTTTCACCCATCTTCGGGAAGGCGTAGATCCTCTTCCGGATATCCATGAAGCGCATCGCAAGATCAAAGAAATCCACTTCCGGATGTTCGTAAAGCACCCACATGATCTTTGCGGCATCCATCGCGGACCCGCCGCCGACAGCGATGATGCAGTCGGGCCGGAAGGCGTTCATCTGCGCAGTGCCTTCCTTCGCGCAGGCAAGGGTCGGATCCGGCGCTACGTTGAAGAAAGTCATATGCTGTACGCCCATGCTGTCGAGTTTTTCGGTGATGGGCTTCGTATAGCCGTTCTCGAATAAGAAGGTATCCGTAACGATAAATACCTTTTTCCTGTTCAATACGCTGCCCACTTCATCCAAAGCGACCGGCAGACAGCCTTTTTTGATATAGGTCTTTTCCGGAGCCCTGAACCAAAGCATGTTTTCCCTCCTCATGGCAACGGTTTTTACATTCAGCAGATGCTTGACGCCGACGTTTTCGGAAACAGAGTTGCCGCCCCAGGAACCGCAGCCCAGCGTCAGTGACGGCGCAAGGTTGAAGTTGTACAGATCACCGATCCCGCCGAAGGAGGAGGGGGTGTTCACCAGGATCCTTCCGGTCTTCATTCTGGAAGTGAAGGTGTTTAACTTCTCGGTCTCTCTGATCTCGTCGATAAAGAGGGAAGCCGTATGGCCGTAGCCGCCGTCTTCGATCAGGCGCTCCGCTTTCTGAAGCGCGTCTTCAAAGCTCTCGCTCTTATACATTGCCAGCACCGGGGAAAGTTTCTCATGGGCAAAGGCTTCGCTGATGTCCACGCTCTCCACTTCACCGATGAGGATCTTCGTTTCTTCCGGCACCTCAAAGCCTGCAAGGGCGGCAATGGTCACCGGCCGCTGTCCGACGATCTTCGCGTTCAGCGCGCCGTTGATGATCATGGTCTTCCGCAGTTTGTCCAGTTCGTCTTTTTTCAGGAAATAGCAGCCTCTCCGGGCAAATTCCTTCTTCACTTCCGCATAAATCGATTTATGCGCGATCACGCTCTGCTCACTGGCGCAGATCATGCCGTTGTCAAAGGTTTTGGAATGGATGATGGAGTTGACCGCCAGTCTGACATCGGCGCTCTCGTCGATAATGGCCGGTACGTTTCCGGCGCCTACGCCCAGGGCGGGCTTGCCGCTGGAATAGGCAGCTCTGACCATGCCGGGGCCGCCGGTGGCGAGAATGATATCCGCTTCCTTCATGACGAGGGTGGTCATATCCAGTGACGGAGCATCGATCCAGGAGATGATGTTTTCCGGAGCGCCGGCTTCCACCGCTGCCCGAAGAACGATCCGGGCCGCTTCGATCGTACTCTTTTTAGCCCTCGGATGCGGGGAAATGATGATCCCGTTCCGGGTCTTCAGAGCGATCAGCGTCTTGAAAATGGCCGTCGACGTGGGATTGGTCGTCGGGATGACAGCCGCGATAACGCCGATGGGCTCCGCTATTTTCTGCGTGCCGAAGGCTTTGTTTTCCTCGATGATGCCGACGGTCTTCGTGTCCTTATAGGCATTGTAAACATACTCGGCAGCATAATGGTTTTTGATGATCTTGTCTTCCACTACGCCCATTCCGGTTTCTTCATAGGCCAGCTTCGCAAGGGGGATCCTCGCTTTATTCGCTGCCATGGCAGCCGCAAAGAAGATCTTATCGACCTGCTCCTGGGTATAGGTTGAAAACAGTTTCTGCGCCTCCCGAACTCTGACGATCTCCTCCGCCAGTTTTTCAGGGCTGTCTACCAACATTTTCTCCATTTTACTTCTCCTGAATT
>CADBQM010000052.1 GCA_902796795.1 uncultured Eubacteriales bacterium | reverse complement strand
GGAGAAAGATACCTTCTATATCATCGAAGCCATCGATCCGGGCCCGAAGTCGATCTTCGAGATCGCTTATTTTGAATATGACCAGCAATATACGGAGCACCTGATCAATAAGATCGCCAATCTTTATGATCACCGGCTGGAGCTGATCGGGCTGTGGCACCGCCACCCCGGTTCTTTTGACGTTTTCTCTTCCACGGATGACGGCACCAACATGAAATATGCCGCCATGCGGGAGATCGGCGCGATCTCCGGACTGGTGAATATCGATCCGTCGTTCCGCTTTACCATGTACCACGTCGCGCGTCCCTGCAGGTATACGCGGATCGCCTGCGATATCGGCGACGACAAGATCCCCGAAGCGTACCTGAAACTGAAGACACCGGAAAGGCTGTTTAAGATCATGCAGAACCGCCTGCATCCCGAGCGGCAGCGTGAGACCGTTACTTCCGTGAGCCTGGAATCCTTTATGCGCTTTATCCTGCCGCAGCTTGCGGATGAGGCGGTCACGGAGGAGACGCCGCACTTCGCGGTCATCGGCGAAGAGACCCGCGGACAGCTGATCGACGCGGTCGTGAACGACCTGACCTATATGGCGGACCAGGTGAAGATCAAGGCCGCGGTGACGTTCCGGGACCAGTTCCTCGCGCTCACGCAGGAAACGCCGGACAAAACGACGGAAGTCCTGTTTATGAACGCCGCGGGCGGGAAAGATCTGCTTTTCCTTTACGATAACAAGACCTACCATTATCGCAGCGGCCTTTTTGAAGAAGCCGCAAAGAAGGCGAAGGAAGCCCGGGAAAAGCACGAGGCGATCGAGAAGGAGCGGCAGGCGGAAGCACAGGCGCGCATCAAGAAGCCGGGCAAGCCGGGCGGCGTCACGGAATCGATCCTGCGCCTGCTCGGACACGGCAAAGACGAAGATAAGGGTAAATAAAATGGATATTAAAAGACCGAAAAACTTTTTTGGAGAGGATATTCCTCTGACCGTTTTTATTTCTGAAGAGCAGCTGAAGGGAAAGAAGGAAGGCAGCCTTTTCGGACGTTATTTTGAAGATACGGGTATCTTCAACGTCTTCCCCGAAGAGATCAAAGAGCGGGGCAATTACCTCTGCGATATTCAGCCCGCCGGCAGCGCTCCGGACCCGGAAGGCTTTTCCGCGATCGCGGAAGCAGACGGCCTTCGCTTTTTCTGGAAGACGGAGCCGGTGCAGGCGGAGTCCTACGGGCTCTACCAGAGCATCTTCTCCCGCAATAAGGGCATCCTGGAAACGGACGTCATGAACCGGAAATGCGCCGTGATCCTGGGCTGCGGTTCCGTAGGCAGCCTCGTCGCCATGGAGCTTGCCCGCTCCGGCGTCGGCCACTTCGTGCTCTGCGACGCGGATACCCTGGAATACCATAACCTCTGCCGGCACCAGTGCGGTATCGAAGACGTGGGCGACCTCAAGGTCAACGCGCTGAAGCGCAAGCTCATGAACATCAATCCGAGCGTGGAAGTCCGCACCTTCGGCGGCATCATCCAGAATATCAACAAGGAGATCCTGGACGAGATGTGCCGCCCCGGCGAGACGATCTTCGTCGGCTGCGCGGACAACCGTACGGCGGACGTCTACTCCAATAAGGTCGCCGTTTACTACGGCGCGGCCTTCCTTTCCATCGGCTTCTGGGAGCGGGCGTACGCGGGCGAGATCTTCTACCACATCCCGAACCGGGGCATGCCCTGCTACGAGTGCGCGCTCGGCGACGGCGGCGGAATGTCCGGCCGTGTGGAAGCCAATCACCACGTCTATTCCAACCAGGAGAACCTGGAAGCGGTGCGCTTTGAGCCGGGTATCTCGGTGGATATCAATTTCATCACCAGCATCGGCATCAAGCTGATCATCGATATCCTGAACGAATCGAACGAAGACTATACGCCGCGGCTCCTGGGCCACCTGAAGCAGTATACGCTGGTATGCAACACCTCCGATCCGAAGATCGGCGGCGAGATGGTGGAGATCTTCAGCTACCCGCTGCAGGTCACGACCTCGCTCGTGGTCGGTTTCGGCAGCGGCTGCGACGGCAAATGCCGCTACGAAAAGGAAACGGAAGCACAGGCGGCAGAGTAATTGCAGCCTGAGACGGAAGAAACGAGGAAAGAAATGAAGGCGATCGCCCAGAATGAGATCATATCACTGCTGCAGGACCTGAACGCGTTCGCGGATCGGGCAGAGGCCATGATCAACAG
>CADBQM010000051.1 GCA_902796795.1 uncultured Eubacteriales bacterium | reverse complement strand
GTCCGCACGGTCTAATAGTTCCTCAAACTGTTCGGCCATCTGCTTCGGGTCCTCAGGATCATATATCGCGCAGACCGCCTCCGGCACCGCCGCCGTTACCATCCCGTAGATGGACGAAGGCAGCGCGAGCGTCAGGTAACCGACGCCGCTCAGGAGCGCCGCGCGGGCGGAAAGGATCGCGGAGCCGGCCATCCCGTAGGAGCCGGCGATGAGGAGCAGCCTTCCGCGCTCAAACTTGCTGTCGTTTACGAGGATCGGCGGGAGCGCCTCTCGGACGAACTGTTCTGTAACAAGCCGGATCTCATCCATGGAATCCCCAAGCCTCCAACACTTCTTTGACCTTCGTGACCGGCAGGCCGATCACGTTGTCCCGGTCGCCTTCATACGACGCGATATAGGAGCCGAAGGCACCCTGGATCGCGTAGGCGCCGGCTTTGTCGTAAGACTCGCCGAGCGCGACGTAAGAGCGGACTTCTTCGTCCGTCATCGCTTTTACATGGACCTTTGTCCCGACGGAAAACACGCTGATGAGCTGCACCGCGCCCATCTTCCGGATCATCGAGACGCCGGTATAGACTTCGTGCGCCCTGCCGCGGATGCGCCGGATCATCTCCTCCGCTTCCGCTTCGGAAGCCGGCTTCCCGAGGATCTCCCCGTCCACGGACACGACCGTATCCGCGCCGAGGATGACGGCGTCCTCCGTCACAAGCTCTGCGACCTTTGCCGCTTTCCGTTCCGCAAGGACCTGCACCAGTCTGTCGGGCCGGGTCTCGGCGCTTTTTTCTTCCGCGTCACTGACAAGTACGCGGAAGGGAATCCCCTCCCGCGTAAGCAGTTCACGCCTTCTCGGTGAGCCCGATGCAAGGATCAGTTCCATCAGGCAAATTTCAGGAAGACTTCATAAGCCTTCTTGGCTTCGTAGATATCGGACTTGGAGCAGATCTCCCACGGTGCGTGCATCGAAAGCACCGGCACGCCGGAGTCGATCACTTCCATACCGTACTGGGCGCTGATATAGGCGATCGTGCCGCCGCCGCCCTGATCCACACGGCCGAGCTCCGCGGTCTGATACGCGACCTTGTTGTCGTCCATGATCCTTCTGAGGTCCGCGATGTATTCCGCATTCGCGTCGTTGGAGCCGGACTTGCCGCGGGCGCCGGTAAACTTGTTGAAGCAGACGCCGTGGCCGAAGTAAGCGCTGTTCTTGCGCTCCATGACGCCGGGATAGATCGGGTCATAAGCTGCGCTGACGTCGGAGGAAAGCATGCGGGAATGCTGCAGCGCGCGGCGGACCTTTAAGTTGTCGTTCACGCCCATCGCGTTCATGATCTCGGCAACGGCATTCTCAAAGAAATAAGAATGTGCGCCGGTCGCGCCGACGGAGCCGATCTCTTCCTTATCGGTCAGCAGGCAGACGGCGGTACGCGCGACCTTCTTCACGTCCAGGACCGCCTTCAGGGAGGTGAAACCGCAGACGCGGTCGTCCTGGCCGTAGCCCATGACCATGCTGCGGTCCAGGCCGTATTCCCGTGCCGCACCGGCCGGGACGATCTCCAGCTCCGCAGAGATGAAGTCTTCCTCTTCCACGCCGTACTCTTCCTTGAAGAACTTCAGCATGGCGGCCTTGACGCCGTCCTTCTCCTCGCCCTTTAACGGCTTGGAGCCGATCAGGAGGTTCAGGTCTTCGCCTTCGATCACGTTCGCCGCGCCCTTCTTCATCTGGTCCTGTGCGAGATGCGGCAGCAGATCCGTGATGCCGAGCGCCGGGTCGCCGGGCTTGTCGCCGAGCGCGACGTTCACAACGGTGCCGTCCTTCTTGACGATCACGCCGTAGACCGCGAGCGGCAGCGCGACCCACTGGTATTTCTTGATACCGCCGTAATAGTGGGTATCCAGGTAAGCAAATTCGGTGTCCTCATAGAAGGGGACCTGCTTGACGTCGATGCGCGGGGAATCGATGTGCGCGCCGAGGATGTTCATGCCGTTTTCCATCGGTTCCGTGCCGATCTGGAAGAGGGCAAGCGTCTTTTTCATGTGCGCGGCATAGATCTTGTCGCCCGGCTTGACGGTCTCGTTATTCTTCACGATGTCTTCGAGGTTTCTGTAGCCGGCGGCCTCGGCAAGTCTGATCGATTCCGCGACGGCAAGACGCTCGGTCTTCGCGGTACTGATGAAATCAATGTACTCGCTGTTCAGCTTTTCCAGCTTTTTCAGTTCGGCCGCCGTGTAGGAAAGCCACGCATTCTTCTTTTCCATTCGTCTCATACCTCCCTTGTTTCGTAACGAAGCCAGAGCTTCTCTTCTGTTGACAGATAAGGCGAAAGCGCCTCATACACTTTTTTATGATACGCGTTCAGCAGTGAACGTTCCCTGTAGGAAAGCTCCTCCGGGAGTACCGCGTCAAGATCGATCGGGCAGAGCGTTACCGTCTCGAACTTTAAGAAGCGGCCGTATTCGGTATCCCGGTCCACGACGGTGATCAGTTCGTTCTCCGTACGGATGCCGAGTTTCCCTTCCATGTAAACGCCGGGCTCGTCGGTCGTGACCATCCCCGGCTCAAACGGCGCGCTGTCGTTCCGTTCCGGTACGACGCGCCAGCGGAAACCGTTCGGCG
Source organism: uncultured Eubacteriales bacterium (assembly GCA_902796795.1). Classification (GTDB taxonomy): domain Bacteria; phylum Bacillota; class Clostridia; order Lachnospirales; family Lachnospiraceae; genus UBA1267. The sequence continues at coordinate 3,253 of CADBQM010000051.1, read as the reverse complement.
CCTCATGCACGTTCAGCAGGTAGCCGATGCCGTGGCCGGTGCCGCAGCGGTAATCGATGCCCTCTTCCCATAACGGCCCGCGGGCAAGGATGTCCAGGTTCAGCCCGCAGACGCCTTCCAGGAAATGCGCTGCCGCCAGGCTCAGGTTGCTCCGGAGCACGAGGGTGAAGAGATGCTTCTCTTCTTCCGTCAGCGGTCCCATCACGATCGTACGGGTGATGTCGATCGAGCCGTCCAGGTAATGCCCGCCGGAATCGACCAGAAGGAAGCCCTCCGGGAAGATCTCCGCGTGGCGCGACTTCGTGGCGTTATAGTGCATCATCGCCGCGTTGTCTTTATAGGCACAGATCGTTTTGAAGCTCGGCTCCACAAAGCCTTCCTGCTCTTTCCGGAACGCTTCGAGCTTCTGCTCGGCGCTGAATTCGTCCAGTGGCTCTTTCCCGACCGTATTCTTCAGCCAGTAGATCCATTTGACCATCGCGACGCCGTCCTTTACGTGGGCACGGCGGATGTTGTCAAGCTCGGTCGGGTTCTTGACCGCTTTCATGATGAGCGTCGGATCCGCGGCTTCGACGATCTCGTTGCCTTTTTCGACCGCACTGTAGATCCGGTAATTGACTTTATCCGGGTTCAGCAGCACCTTGCCGACGCTTCTTACGGCAAGGCGGTCCGCCATTTTATAGATGTCCGCATAAGGGGCGATCGTAATGCCGCAGCTTTCGAGCGCCGCCCGGACCTCCGGATCCAGGGCGCTCTCGCTCGCGTAGAGCACGCAGCCCTTCGTCGTCAGCATCAGGTAGGAAAGCAGGACCGGGCAGTAAGGGATATCGTTGGCGCGCAGATTGAGGAGCCACGCGATATCGTCGAGCGAAGTCAGGATATAGGCGGAGGCGCCGTATTCCTTCATCTTCTCACGGACCCGCGCAAGCTTGTGCGCCGTACTCTCCCCGCTGTAGGCTTCGGGCAGGAGCCAGGCCTCGGAGAAAGGAAGCGCCGGGCGGTCATCCCAGACCTCGCCGACCAGATCCTTTTCCACATAGAACACCGCCTGTTTTTCCGTGGCGTCCTGAAGGAGCTGCTTAGCGAGCCGCGCGTTCACGCAGCGGCCGTCAAAGCCGAGCACACCGCCTTCCGGCAGGGCTTCCTTCACGAACTCCCGCACCGTCGGGAAACCGGGAACGCCCATCTTCATGAGCCGGAACCCGCTGCCCTGGATCTCACGTTCCGCCTGGATAAAATAACGGCCGTCCGTCCACAGCGCCGCGTCATCCTGCGTGATCACCGCGGTGCCCGCGCTGCCCGTAAAGCCGGTCAGGTATTCCCGTGCCTTGAAATAAGCGCCGACGTATTCGGATTCGTGGAAATCCGCCGTCGGGACCAGATAGACGTCGACGCCGCGCTCCCGCATCAGCGCACGGAGCTTCTCAAGCCTTTCATCTGTCATACCGCTTTTTCCTTTCTTCTCTCCCCGTAAAAGGAGGCTTGTTCACATAAGGGGAGACTTTTCTTCAAAAAGCCTCCCCTTCATGTTTCATTCACCTGCCAGAAAAGCGCTCATGGCTTCCAGTGCGGCATCCTCATCCGGGCCGTCTGTTTCGATCGTCACATCGTCGCCGAGCGCGAGACCGAGCGCCATCATCCCCATGATGCTCTTGGCGTTCATTCTCCGGACCCCGTCGGTCAGGCGGACACTGCTCTCATACTGGGAAGCAGTCTGCACACAGAGCGCGATGCCGTGCGCATCCATCCCGTCCGCAAAAGACAGGGTCACCTTTCTGTTTTTCATAATTTCTCCTCCTCTGCGATCTTCGAAAGGCGCCGGAGCCTGTGGTTCACTCCGGACTTCCCGAGCGGCGGGTCGAGCATCTGCCCGAGCTCCGTCAGGGAGATATCCGGATAGCGCATCCGAAGAACTGCGATCTGCCTGAGGCTCTCAGGCAGCCTGTCAAAGCCGATGTGCTCCGAGATATACTCGATGTCGCGCATCTTCATGACGGCCGCGTTCGCGGTCTTTTTCAGGTTGGCGGCTTCACAGTTGACCCGCCGGTTGACGGTGTTGCGGACTTCTTTTAACACACGGACGTTCTCCATGCTGAAGAAGGAATCGCTCGCGCCGATGAGCGCGAGAAAATCCGCGATCCTGTCACCTTCTTTTAAGTATAGCACATAATGGTTCTTACGTTCAAGTATTTTTGCCCGGATCTCGTAAGTGAGGAGCAGCTCCCGGACACGCTCCGCTGCGTCCCGGTTTGAGAACAGGAGCTCCAGCTGATAATTCTTGCTCGGATCCGTTACCGTACCGCAGGAAAGGAACAGCCCGCGCAAAAAAGCGCGGCGGCAGCAGTCCCTTTTCAGGACTTCCTCTTCCGAAAAAGCCCGGACGGGATCTGTAAAAGAAAGCAGTTCCGCGTACCTGCAGTGGCCGGCGGAAGGGATCTTCCCGGAAAGCTCGTTTTTAACGTCGGATGAAAATGACACGCTTTAACTCCTGCTGGTTTTGTCCAGATCCCGGTGGATCAGGTTGAGGCCGTAACCGCTGCCGTCCTTCAGAAGCTCATAGACCCGTTCCGCGACCGCCACGCTGCGGTGCCGGCCGCCGGTGCAGCCGAACGCGATGAGCAGCCGGTGCTTCCCCATCTGAATGAATTCCGGGCTCACAAGGCGGATGAGCGCCGCGATGCGGGACGCGTAATCTTCCGCGATCTCCTTCGAGAAAACATAGTTCCGTACAGCTTCGTCACTGCCGGAAAGCGGACGCAGCTCCGGCACATAGAAGGGATTCGGGAGAAAGCGGACGTCGAAGACGAAATCGCTCTCCGCCGGGACCCCGTATTTGTAGCCGAAGGTCATCAGGCTGATGTTCAGGTTCGAGAATTCCTTCTGCTCGATAAAGATCTCCCTGAGGCGTCCGTGCAGCTCACGCACCAGAAGATTGGAGGTGTCGATGACGAAGTCCGCCTTTTCCCGGAGCGGCTTCAGCTTTTCCCGCTCGAGGCGGATCGCCGAAATGAGGTCCGGGCATTCGCCGATCAGCGGATGCACCCGGCGGTTCTCCTGGTAGCGCCGGAGCAGGCATTCGTCTCCCGCGTCCATGAACAGCAGGCGGAACGCGGTCTTTTTCTCGAACAGTGTCTCCAGCACACTGCTGATCTTTTCGATGTTCTCAACCCCGCGGATATCGATCCCGAGCGCGACCCGGTCCATCTTCTCCGGGCTCTCGCCGGCGATCTCCAGCAGGCGCTCGATCAGCCCC
>CADBQM010000050.1 GCA_902796795.1 uncultured Eubacteriales bacterium | reverse complement strand
GGCCGGCGACTCTATTATAACGCCAAACACAGGAAAGCGGCAGCTTTTTTTGCATTGCGTTTTTCCTGTTTTTCGTTAGAATAAAAGGAGGAAGCCGGACAGGCTGTACAAGTTCCCGAAAGGAGTATGAAATGACAGCATTCCGAATGAATCCGGACGCGGTGGATCCCGCATCCGTACCGAAAAAGAAACTGTACACCGGGGCGGAGATGCCGGCGCTCGGACTCGGGACCTTCGGTTCCGACCGCTTCGGCGCTGACGAGATCGCGGACGCCGTTTATGACGCGATCCATTCCGGTTATCGCCTGATCGACTGCGCGGCCTGCTACGGCAACGAAAAAGAGATCGGCGTCCGTTTCGAACGTATCTTCAAGGAAGAAGGGCTTCCCCGGGAGGAAGTCTTCATCGTATCCAAGCTGTGGAATGACATGCACGCACCTGCGGACGTCATCGCTTCCTGCAAGAAGACGCTTTCAGACCTGAAGCTTTCCTATCTCGACTGCTACCTGGTCCACTGGCCTTTCCCGAATTACCATGCGCCGGGCGTTTCCGTTGACGCGAGGGACCCGAATTCCCGGCCGTACATCCATGAAGAGTTCATGGCGACCTGGCGCGCGATGGAAGAACTCGTGAAAGAGGGGCTGGTCCGCCATATCGGGACCTCCAACGTAACGATCCCAAAGCTCGAGCTGATCTTAAGGGACTGTGAGATCCGGCCGGCGGTCAATGAGATGGAGCTGCACCCGACCTTCCAGCAGGGCGAGCTGTTTCAGTTCTGCCTGGACCACGGGATCCAGCCGATCGGCTATTGCCCGATCGGGTCGCCGAAGCGTCCGGACCGGGATAAGACGCCGGAAGACCTTGTGGATACCGAACAGCCCGCAGTCCTTGAAGTCGCGAAGAACCACGGCATCCACCCGGCTGTCGTCTGCCTGAAATGGGCGGTGAAACGCGGCCAGATCCCGATCCCCTTCTCGGTGCATCATGACCACTACGTCGACAACCTGCGCGCGGTCACGGAGGAGCCCTTAAGCGGCCGCGAAATGGAGCTTATAAAAAGCGCGGAGCGCAACTGCCGGCTCATCAAAGGGCAGGTCTTCCTCTGGGATGGCGCGGAGGACTGGCAGGACCTCTGGGATATCGACGGTGTGATCCCCTCATGGAACTAAGGAGAACAGGACTCTCTTTATAATAGACTCTGCAGAAAAGTGACCATGGAAAGGAGTATTGACGATGGCACAGATCCCCAGCATGATCGTAGACGGCCTGAAGGCCGGCACCTATACCTTCCCGCCGGAAGGCATGGCATTTGACGTAACGAAGGAACTGAAGGACGCAAAGCAGCGCTATGCCGTGTTTAAGATCACCGCGCATACGAAATGGGGCCTGTCCTTCCTGCTGAACGTTTACAGTGAAAAAGAACCCGGCGACGCGGTCTTCGACTACCAGACCGGCGTGCTGCCGGAGATCACCGCGACGATCGCGATCGACCTGACGCTCTTAAACGGCGCGACCCTTTTCCCGGGCCACCTGCCGGGGCAGCAGAAGGTGACCTGCCACGGCCGCCGCGTCGACCGCGAAGAGATCAGCCGCATGTTGCTGACCATGATGCCGCGGGACGCGGAGACCACGATCACCGTCACGGATCTCTCACTTAGTGATGAGATCCCGAAGGTCGAGCTTGATTTCTCCGAGACCCTGATCGATGAGATGGGTCAGTTTAAGCGGAATGAATGGCCGGGCAAGCTGCACAGCGTCGAAGAGATGGTGGAGAAGCTCAGGAAGTGGGCCGGTACCGAAGCGAAATATCCCTTCCCCGAGTGGACGAAATACGGCGCGAACGGAAAGATGAAGCTCACGGAAGGCACGGGCTTCTTCTCCAAGGTCAAGAAAGACGGCAGATGGTGGCTCGTGGATCCGGACGGCTATGCCTTTATCTCGAACGGCGTCGACTGCACCACGATCCGTCCGGACTGCCGTGTGGACGATATCGAAGGCTGGCTCGACTGGCTGCCGGCGGAAGACGATCCTGTCTATGGCGGCCTCTATGGCAGCGCGACCGTCCGACCGCTGTTTTTCGGCGGACGTACGCCCAAATTGTTCTCCTTCGAGCAGGCAAACCTGATGAAGGCCTTCGGGGACGAATGGTATGAAAAGTGGAAGAAGATGATCACGGTTCAATTCAAGTCCGCGGGTATCAACACGCTCGGCAACTGGTCGGATCCCGGGCTGTTCGGAACCGCAGAGATCCCGTACGTGACCTCCCTTCCGCAGTTCCCGGCGACGGAAAAGAAGATCTTCCGCGATTTCCCGGACGTGCTTTCGGACGAATACAAAGAGAATGCGAAGCACTGTGCCGAAGCGCTCGCGGAGAGGAAGGACGATCCCTGGATGATCGGCTATTTCCTCCGGAATGAGCCGGCCTGGGCGTTCGTGAACGGCCTGGTCGTCGCGGACGAGGTGCTGTATTCTGAAGAAGATACCGTGACACGCCGTACGCTCGTCGAGCGGATCAAAGAGACCTACGGGACCGTGGAGGCGCTGAACGAAGCATGGAAGCTGAATCTTCAGTCCTTTGACGATCTTCGGGAGAGCCGCGCGCACATGTCACAGCAGAGCGAGGAAGCTTCCCGCTTCCTGCACGAGTTCTCCAAAGAGCTCGTCCGCGCGTACGTGGAGATCCCGTCGAAGGCCTGCAGGGAAGTCGACCCCAACCATATGATCCTCGGCATGCGCTGGGCCTGGATCTCGGATCCGGCACTGGCCTCCGG
>CADBQM010000049.1 GCA_902796795.1 uncultured Eubacteriales bacterium | reverse complement strand
GCGCCGAGCACCATCCAGATGAAACCGTCGATGCGGCCGGCTGCGGCGTAGGCAGCCGTTGCGTCGGTCCCGAAGCTGTTGACGGCGCCCTGCAGGACCAGGTTGGAGATCGAATAGAGGACCGACTGGAGGCCAGAAGGCAGGCCGATCCGCACGATTTTCTTCAGGAAGCCCTTGTGGAAGCGGATCTCCCGGAGGCGGACCTGGTAGGCTTCCCTCGTCCGCATCAGCCGGAGCATGACCAGCACGGCGCTGATCAGCTGGGAAAGGACGGTCGCCAGGGCGACGCCCACGACTTCCATCCGGAAAACAACGACGAAGAGGAGGTCCAGCAGGATATTTGCGACACAGCTGACGATCAGCACATAGAGTGGGAAACGGCTGTCTCCGATCCCGCGCAGGATCCCGGTCCCGACGTTGTAGATCACGGAAGCGAGGATACCCGCGAAGAAGATGCGCATGTAAGTCACGGCGTTGTCCAGGACGGCTTTTTCCGCGACCTGCAGCAGCTTCAGTGCCGGCCGGGCGATCAGGAATCCCACGACGGAAAGGACGAGCCCGCCCGTGAGGGAGAGTGCGAGCGCGGTGTGAACGGCCCGGGACAGGTCTTTTTCGTTCCGGGCGCCGTAAAACTGGGAGATGATCACGGTCGCGCCCGAAGCGAGGCCGATGAAGAAGCCGAAGAGCAGGTTGATCAGCGTGCCGGTCGTGCCGACGCCGGCGAGCGCCTCCTTGCCGACAAAGCGGCCGACGATCACCGTATCGACGGTATTGTACATCTGCTGGAAAAAGGTCCCGAGCAGGATCGGGAAAAAGAAGATCAGCAGCTGCTTCCAGATCACGCCTTCCGTGATCCCGTTGGTCTTGTTCATGCTCAACTTACCGCACCTCATCCCTTACTTCGGTCAGCGAAGTCCAGTCTATCACAGCGGTCCATTTTCGTAAAGCACGAGACAAAAAGGAAAAAGCATGTTATAAAAGAAACAGAAGCAGTACAAATTTCGGAAAGGAAGCCGGATCTTGCCGGCAGGAAGACATGGAAAATACAAAGCATATCGGCTGGATGTGGTACCCCGGAGACATGGAGATCTACCATGGCATGCTGCAGAATTTCAGCAGGGAAGAGCGCGGCTACGACTGGCCGGCCTTCTGGTGGCCGGACAACTGGAACCACCGGGTACTGTTTGAACGGACGTATGAGCTCCAGGAAGAGACCCGCTTTACCGTTCACGCGAAGGGGATCGGCAACGTCGTGATCAAAAATGCCGGGACCCTGCGCGATATCAACGTCAATGAAGTCAAGTATCCGCTGGAGACGGAACTCACGATCGGGCCGGGCGCCTATACGGTCACGGCGGTGGTCGGCAACATGAGCGGCCTTCCCTGCGCGTTCGTAGAGGGAGAGATCATTCACTCGGACGAAGCCTGGACGGCGTCCAACGATCTTTCGAGCGGCCCGGTCGGCCACTCCTGCCTGTTCCGCTCGCTCACGCGCGACCCGAACGAGGTCCCGTACAGTTACCGGGAAGTCGAACCGGCCGCCTGCACAGAGAAGACCAGCAAGGCCGGCAACGAAGGGACCCTGGTGGATTTCGGCTGCGCGGTGAACGGCAGCCTGAAGTTCGACTTTGACAGACCGGAAGGAACACCGCAGATCAGCTACGGCGAATCCGACGAAGAGGCGCTCGACGAAGAACGCTGCTATTATTTTGAGAAGGACGTGAAGAGCGGGACCGTTTCGCGGCGCCGCGCCTTTCGTTATATCTTCGTGCGCGGCGTAAAGACAACGGAGTTCCGTGTGACGGCGGTGCATTCCTACGTGGATATCCCCGTGAAGGCCGCCTTCCGCTCGGACGACGAACTGCTGAACCGCATCTTTGACGTAGCGGTCGAGACCTTCCGGCAGTGCAGCGGGATGTTCTTCATCGACGGGATCAAACGCGACCGCTGGGTCTGGTCCGGCGACGCGTACCAGAGCTACGTCGTGAACCCCTATATCTTCTTTGACAAGGAGATCAACGAGCGGACGCTCCTGCAGCTTCGGGGGAACCTGGGTATCAAACAGCACCTGAACACCATCGTGGACTATTCCATGCTCTGGATCATCGCGCTGAAGCAGCAGTATGAGATGACCGGCGACCTTCGCTTTATCGAAGGGATCTATGAAAAGGCGGAGGACCTCACCGGCCTCCTGATGCGCCAGACGAACGAGCTCGGCTTCATCTACGGCCGTCCGCAGGACTGGATCTTCATCGACTGGGCGGACATCGACAAGGAAGGGACGCTTGCGGCGGAGCAGGTGCTGCTCGTGAAGACCTACGAAGTCATGGCGGAACTGGCCGAACTCGTCGGACGGGACGGGAACTTCTACCAGGAGAAGAAGGAGGCCCTGTACGAGAACCTCCTCCGCTATTTCTGGGACGAGGAGAAAGGCGCGTTCATCGACAGTTACGAATCCGGCCGCAGGCACGTCACCCGGCACGCGAACATCTTTGCGATCTTCTTTGACCTGGCGGACGAAGCGATGCGGGAAAAGATCCGGAAAAACGTGATCATGAACCCGGAGATCGCCGAGATCACGACGCCGTATTTCAAGTTCTTTGAGCTCGAAACGCTCTGCAGGCTCGGCGATCTGGACGAAGTGATGCGGCGGATGAAAGAATACTGGGGCGGTATGCTGGAAAAAGATGCCGTGACCTTCTGGGAGGAATTCGACCCCGCTCAGGGTTCGCCGGAGCAGTACGCGATGTACGCCGACCCCTACGGCAAGAGTCTCTGCCATGCCTGGGGCGCAAGCCCGATCTACTTTATCGGAAAATACTTCCTGGGCGTGCGGCCGACGGCGCCGGGCTACGAGACCTATACGGTCGAACCGAAGCTTCAGTACTTTAAAGCACTGGACGCGAAAGTCCCGGTCCGCGGCGGCGCGGTGCGCCTGCTTTTAAAGGACGGGACGTTCACACAGGAGTTTCTGCCGGATCCTGCAGAATAAAAACGCTGCCGTAAAAAGGCGGCTTCGGAAAGCGGAACGGAAAGATGAAAAGAACGATGATCGGGAGGCTGTTATTGATCATGGGGATCCTGACGTTTCTCAGCGGCTTGTTTGGCTGCAGTAAAAAGATCGATATCGGTGAGCGCGGAGAGGACGGGATCGGGAAGAAAGCCCGGGATAACGAAAGCGGCGTGACCGACCTCTACTACAGCTATGACGGGACGATCGGCGGAAATAACTATCATTTCCGGGTCACGAAGGAAAAGGACGGACGGGTCGTCTTCCGCTGCGAATATCTGGAGCACCGGGACTATGACGAGATGGAACGGGAAGTGGCCCCGGACATCCTCGACCGGCTGACGGCGATCTACAAGGAATGCCGGCTGGCGGAATGGGACGGCTTCAGAAAATACAATGAATACGTGATGGACGGCGACGGCTTCTCCTTAAGCATCTCCTTCGCGGACGGGCAGAACATGAGCGCGCACGGCAGCAATGCCTATCCGGAGCGCTACCGGGAATTCAGCGAAAAGCTGCACGGTCTCCTGGACCCGATCGCGGCGGAAGTCCTGGAGGAATACCGGCAGAAAAAGATCGCGGCAGGGATACAGGGCGAGCTCACGAGCGTTTTCGCGACGTTTATACAGCACGGCAGCTCCGGCAGCGACGAGTACCATATCACGATCTACGGGAGCCGGGAGCACCGGGATGAGAACGTCAGCATCCGCGTAAAGTCCGTGAGCGGGGAGTTCCTGCCCGCCGGCGAATACCAGCTCTACACCGGCGCGGACAAAGAAGCGCTGAAGTTTGACGCGATCCAGGCCGTGATAGAGAAATATGAAGTGATCCGCTGGTGTGATTATG
>CADBQM010000048.1 GCA_902796795.1 uncultured Eubacteriales bacterium | reverse complement strand
GTAGGAGAAGGCGTAGATGACGGCGAGCGGCCAGAGCGTGGAGGAGATCCCCGCAAAGAAGCGGCCGAGCTTATCGAAGCGGAGGCGAAAGACCAGCCGATCGGTAAAGGAGATCAGGTCGTAGGCATCTTCGTTTAAGAAGAGGATCAGCGTCCAGGAGCAGGCAGCCGTTAAGAATGCCACTGTCCCCGAATAGGCATAAAGGATCCTTTGGCGCCGGAAAACAGGAAGCGCAGTCAGTGCGCCTCCGATGATCGGCAGCAGGATGGGGATGAGCAGCATTGCAGGATGCATGGGCACCTCGTCAGGAAAGCATGAGTTCAAAAGCGCGGCGCAGCGCTTCGCCGGCAAGTCCGCCGATGAGCGACAGGGCCGCAAGGGTCACGAGGGGGATCAGCATCAGCGGGCCCCCTTCGGAATATTGTTTCACGGACTTTTCGTCGAAGTTCTTCCCCGGGAAGAACGCGGCGATCGAAAGCGGCAGCAGGTAGCCCGCCGTCAGCAGCGCGGAGATCAGCAGGATCACCGGCCCGAGCCAGTCAAAGACCGGCAGGCCGGAAGAAAGCGCGCCTTCCGCAAGATACCATTTGCTGATAAAGCCGCCGAAGGGCGGGATGCCGATCAGCGAGAGAGAGGCCAGCGTGAATGAGACGAAGGTCACCGGCATCACACGGCCGAGCCCGCGGTATTCGTCCACGCTCTTCCGCTCCGTGTTGTAGATCAGGGAACCGGCCGTCAGGAAGAGGCAGATCTTGACGATGGCGTGGAAGACGACCTGCAGCATGCCGCCCACAAATCCGGCGGTGTTCAGGAGGAAGAAGCCGAAGAGCGCGTAGGCGATCTGGCTGATCGAAGAATAGGCCAGGCGTTTTTTGAAGAGCTTCTCGCGGTAGGCCATCATGGAGCCCATGAAGACCGTGAGCAGCGCGGCGGAAAGGAGCACGTACTGTACGTAGGTCCCGCGGATCAGTTCCGGACCGGCGGTAAAGAAGATCATGCGCACGATCGCAAGCACGCCGGCTTTCGCGATGATGCCCGAAAGGACGGCGGAGGCCGGGGCCGGGGCGACCGGATGCGCGGTCGGCAGCCAGGCGTGCAGCGGATAGAGGCCGGCTTTGGCGCCGAAGCCGATCACGCCGAGCAGGATCATGATGAGCAGCAGTGTTTCATGGCCGGCAGCGGCCGCCGGGTCTAACGTGCCGCCGAGGGCAAAACTGCCCGCACCGCCGTAGGCATAGAGGACAAAGATGCTGCCGAGCGCCAGGAAGGCGCCGCCGATCGAATAGAAGAGGTATTTCAGCGCGGCGGCGGTCGCTTCCTTCGTCCGCTCAAAGAGCACGAGCGGCATCGAGAGCAGTGTGAGCATCTCAAAGAACAGATAGAGCGTGATCAGGTTGTCGGAGAGTGCCATGCCGACGAGCGCCGTCAGCGAAAACAGATAAAAGCAGTAGAAGAGCTTCTCCGGGTAGGAGCCTTCTTTTTCTTCGTGGTCCATGTAGCGGAAGGAGAAGATCCCGGCGAGCAGGAAGCCCCAGGCCGAGATCAGGAGGAAGACTCTTGAGACGCCGTCCATCCGGAGGCGCACCGTGAGTTCCTCTGTCATCGAGAACAGGAAAAGCTCCGCTTCCTTAAGACAGCACAGCGCCGTAACGAAACCGGCTTCCAGCACCAGCGCGGCGGCGGTCAGAAGAACGGCTGTCTTCCGGTCTTTTGACCGGAGCACGGCGATCAGGCCGCCGAACAGGAGCGGCAGCAGGACCGGGACGATAAGCAGGACAGTTTGCATGGTCTTCTCCTTTTAAAAGATGCGGAGCCCGTCCGCAAGAAAAGCGATGAACGGCCGGGCGAAGATGCCGAAGAACAGGTTGGCGAGCGCGAACAGCGAGCCCGCGATGAAAAAGTTTTTCTGCTGCCGGATCGGCACGCGGACGGTGCCGCCGTTTTCCGGCGTATTGTAGATCCTGAGGATCGTCCGCGCGAAGTAGAGCGTATTCAGAATGGTGCTCAGTGCGAGCGCGATCAGGGTCGGGATCATCTTATTGTGTGTCGAATCGAACGCCGCCATGCCGAAAAGGTACTTCGAAATGAAGCCCATGGTAAAGGGCAGGCCGATCATGCTGAAGGCTTCGAAGGAAAACGAGACGCCCGCGAAGGGATTCATAAAGCCGGTGCCCTGCAGGTTGTGGAACTTCTTCGCGCCGCCCGCGCTGTCCGAAAGCCCGGCGGAGGCCAGGAAGATCGCCGGCTTGGTGAGCGCGTGGGTCAGGATCTGGAAGAGCGCCGCTTCGATGCCCATGGTCGCAGAGAGGCCGATCCCCATGTAGATATAGCCGATCTGCGCCGCGGAAGAGTAGGCGTTCATCCGGAAGATGTTGTTTTCGCGGAGCGCGCCGACGGAGCCTAAGAGGATCCCGAGCACGCCGAAAGCGAAGAGGATGTTCTGGACGCCGCTCGTATAGAAGAATGCCGGACCGAAGGCGTCAAAAACGAGCTTGATCAGGAAAAAGGCGTAGCCCTTCGAGACCAGCCCGGACAGGATGCCGGAGGAAGACGGGAGCGCCGCACCGTAGGTGTCCGCCATCCACAGGTGGAAGGGGGCGAGCCCGCTCTTTACAGAGATGCCGATCGTGATCAGCGAAACGGCGGCGAGGAGCGGCAGGCGCCTTTCGCCGGAAGCATTCAGGACGGCGATGCTCTCCTTTAAATTGGGGAGCAGCAGGTGGCCGGTCAGGCTGTAGAGGAAGATCACGCCGAACAGGAAGAGGCCGCTGCCGATCAGGCTGAACATCATATAGCGGACCGAAGCCAGGATCGTGCGCCCGTTCTGGCGGATCAGAAGAAGCCCGCAGGACGAGAGCGTGCAGATCTCGATAAAGACGTAGCCCGTGAAGATATCGTTGGTATAAACGAGCGCTGTGAGCGAAACGAGCACAAGGTCGCAGAGGACGTAATAGAAACGGCCTTTGCTGTGTTCGAGCTTCTGGTCCAGCTGTTTTTTCCCGCCGAGCACCGAGAGGAAGAGGACCGCGGCAAAGGCTGCCGCGAACAGGGGCTCCAGGATCCCGAACTTGAGCTCGTTGCCCCAGGGATGTGGGTAGTGGCCCATCAGGTAGGTGAAGCTTTTTCCTTCGGCCGCGGTATAGGCAAGCGTGAGCAGGTTCAGTACGGCGGCAACGGCAGCCAGCGCGAGCGTCAGGACACGCGCGGCTTTTTCCTTCAGGAGCGAGGAGGTCACGGCCGTCATCAGCGAGAGGATGATGATAAAGAGCGGGAAGTTCAGAAAGAAGCTCATCTTTCCGCCTCCTGTTCTTCGTGTGTCATCCGGTAGATCTCGTCCAGGTTCAGCGTATGGTAGCGCTTATAGAGCCGGAGCGTGAGCCCCAGCATCACTGCAGTGACCGAGACCGAAACGACGATGCCTGTCAGCACCAGGCCCGCGGGCAGCGGGTTCACATAGGCCTCCGGATCCGTCGCGCCGTCCGTGATGATCGGCGAGAGCCGGTCGCGGATATAGCCGAGCGAGGTCAGGAAGAGGTAGGCCGCGGTATCCATGATGTTCAGGCCGATGACCTTTTTCAGCAGGTTCCGGTGCAGCAGGAGCGTGGAAAAGCCGACCGCGAACAAGATCACGGCCACGACTTCGATCCGGTTGTTCCAGAGCGCTGTGAGCATCAGACGGACTCCCTCGTAAACAGACTGTAAAAACCGAACATGGTACAGGCGACGACCAGGCCGACCGCAATGTTCAGCGGCAGGATCAGGCCGGCGGAAAAGATCCTCCCCGGCGTACCGGGACGGAAGATCGTATGCAGCCCGTTCGCGCCGCAGAAGAAGGAATATCCCTTGGCAAGGCTGTAGAAGAGCAGGGAAACGAGTACGATCCGCCGGTAGCTTTTCAGCGCGACGATACGGCCCGAGACCCGCGGTCCGAAGGCCATGCTGACCAGGATCAGGCCGGCGCCGATCAGTGCGCCGCCCGAAAAACCGCCGCCCGGGCCCAGATGCCCGTTCAGGATCACGTACGTCCCGAACAGCAGGATGAAGGGCGAAAGGAAGAACGCGGTCTTTTTGAAGATCAGGTCGTCCATCAGGATCCGGCGGTCGGAAGGCTTATCCGGCAGTTCTGTTTCCGCAAGGAGCAGGATAAAGACCACGATCGCCGCGGTAAAGAGCACATGGGATTCGCCGAGCGTATCAAAGGCGCGGTAATCCAGGATGATGCCTGCGACGATGTTGACGGCGCCGGTCTCCGTAAGCCCGGACGCGATATAGCGTTTGATCACCTCGCTCGAATTGGCCGGCGAGAGCGCGTCGCCGAACGCCGGCAGCTGCTCCACGACAAAGAGCAGGAAAGCGATCATCACCAGTGCGAGGAGGCCGGCGAGGACCGGATACAGCACACGGAAGAGCCGGCGCTCGACCTGTGATACACGGCCGACCGGGACGTGCGCCCAGGAGACGTCTTCTTCTTTTTCCGGCGGCCGTCTGCCGTCGGTCTCCCTGACGAGCGCGTCGCCGAGCTCGAACTGCCCGCTGTCCCAGGCCTGAAGGCGGTCTTTAAAGCTCTTCTTCATCGGGGCCCGCCTCCTTTTCTTCCGCCGTACCGGCCTCATGCTCTTCCCGAAGGTCGCGGATGCGCTTCAGGGTGATAAAGAGCAGGATGCCGGAGATGCCTGCACCGACCGCGGCCTCCGTGACCGCAAGATCGGGCGCCTTTAAGAATGCCCAGACGATCGACATCAGGACACTGTAAGCCATAAAGATGATCAGGGAGACCATCAGGTTCCGGGAAGCGCAGGTCGCGATCCCGCAGACCACGATCAGAGAAAGCAGGAAGATCTCAATGATGTCCATCGTCCGCCTCCTCTCTCTCCACTTCCCCTTCCGCGTAGAAGCGCATGTGGGAAGCGATGCTGTCGTCGGTCCGGACTTCCAGCCGGCCGACCATGTGGGACGCGATCGGGCTGCCGATCCACTGGATCACGAGGATCAGGAGCAGCTTCGGGATATAGGAAAGACTGCCCGCGCTGATCATCAGCCCCGTGAGGATCAGGAAGAGCCCGAGGCTGTCGATGAGCGCCGCGCAGTGCATGCGGTTCATGACAAAGCGGAAACGGAAGACGCCGGTCACGGAAAGCAGGACCACGATGAGCCCGGAAAAAAGAAAGACGGCGGCAAAGACCAGACGGAGGACGCTCATTTCTGTGCCTCCTTTTCATGCTGCTGTTTTTCGGAGATGTGGATCCGCGCCAGGACCACGACGGCGAGGAAGCTGATCAGGCAGTAGATCAGGCAGACGTCGAGCAGCCACGGCTCCTGAAACAGTACCGCAAGGACCGCGATCGACGCGGTGGAAAGCGAGCCCAGCATGTTGATGCCGAGGATGCGGTCGGCGCGGCGCGGGCCGACGATGGCGCGGATCAGCGCAAAGAACATGCAGAAGACCAGCACGCCGAGCACGATAATGAGGAAGATCCGGAGCGTCTGGTCCACGGTCACGCCTCCAGTCTGCGGATCCAGCGAAGGAACGTACTGTCCGCGGAGGTGTCCAGCATGCTTTTCTTCAGGCAGTGTACGGTAAATACACCGTCTTTGATATTGACGGTGATGGTGCCCGGGGTCAGCGTGATGGAATTGGCGAGGATAAAGCGGCCGAAGCCGGTCCGGAGCGCCGGCTGAAACGAGACGAGCGTCGGCTCGATCGGGACGCGTTTGTCCACGATCAGCCGTATGACGGAAAACGCTGCCTTGATGATCTCAAAGAGCAGCACAAAGATATAGGCCAGGAAAAGGGGAAGTTTTTTCAGGACGCGAAGATCTTTTTTCGGCGTGTAGCCGAAGAAGACGTACATGAGGAGCGCAAGCAGCAGGGTACACACAAGACCGACGAGCAGGATCTCTGCCGTCAGCTTCCCGTTCAGTATCAGGAAAAAGCCAAATAAGAGGAGGTACATCTTGCGCGCCTTTCTCCTTTTGTCCGGGTCAGCCCGGATGGCGCTATTATACTACTTTCCTATTAAAACTGCAAACACAGCGGCGGTTGACAGTGTGTCGAAAAAGTACTATATTTTTTTCGTTGCAGAACGGAGGAAAAAGATGAAGCGAAGCTATTACAGACAATTGGAGACAAGGGTGCGGGAGCTTCCTTTAGGCGCCGTCTTTGCCGTTTCCGATTTCAGCGACATCGCCTCCCCGAAGACGGTATCCAAGATGCTGACCCGTCTTGCGGAGAAGGGAACAGCGGAGAAGCTGATGCGCGGGATCTTCTGGAAGCCTGACGGCGTCCGCATGAAACCGGCGCCGAACGACGTTGCGGAAGCGCTGGCCCGGGAGAACAGCTGGGACGTCGCGCCGAGCGGCAATACCGCGCTGTATCTTGCGGGACTGAGCGCGGATGAACCCGGGGAGTGGACCTACGTCACGAACGGCACCTACCGCAGCTACCGTTACCAGAATGCCCGGATCCGCTTTACACATACGAAAGCGGTCGCGGAGAAGATGTCTGCGCGCTCCCGTCTGCTGGTGCAGTGCATCAAGGCCTTCGGCCGGGAACGCCTGACGGAGGAGACGCAGCACCGGTTGGTGACGGCGTTCCGGGACCTGAACTGGATGCGTGTCCGGGAGGAGACCCGCCACGCGGCTGCCTGGATCTGCCGGGCCGTGGTCACGCTCAGCATGATCGCCGTTATGCGGAAGCTCATGTAGGGCGGCGTTTATCAATGTGAATAACGGCTCCGGCCGTCAAATAAAAGGGGAAAACAAATGTTGGTATTATTTGCGGACACAGATACGGATATGACGCCCGAGATCGCCGAAAAATACGGCTATCGGATCATCAGCATGCCGTACGTGATCGACGGGGAAGAGACCGCACCGTACGAGGATTTCGAGGTCTTTGACAGCCATGCGTTCTATGATCGCCTGCGCGGGGGAACGATCCCGGGCACGAGCGCGATCAGCGAAGAACGCTACCGCCGCTATTTCGAGCCGGTGTTCAAGAACGGGGACGACATCCTGTACGTCCATTTCTCGGCAGCGATGACGAACACCTTCACCTTCATGAACCAGGCGGTGGAAAAACTATTAAAAGCTTACCCGGAACGGCATTTCTACCACATTGATACCAAGGGGATCTCGATCACCTGCCTCAGCATGGCGCTCGTGATCGGTGAGATGGCAAAAGAAGGAAAGGACATCCGCGAGATCCTTCATTTCGCGGAAACGGAAGTCGATCATTTTGCAACTTATTTCTTTGCGGATGATCTGAAGTTCTTCCAGCGCAGCGGCCGGGTGAGCGGTCTTTCCGCGACCATGGGCTCGCTGCTCGGGATCCGCCCGATCATCTATATCAACGACGAAGGCAAGATGGTCAGCATCGGCAAGGAAAAGGGCCGGAAGAAAGCCCTCGACCGCCTGATCGCCTATATGGAAGAACTCGGGGACGATATCGGGAAGTACCGCGTGCTGGTCGGACACAGTGACAATGCGGAACTGGCGGAGCTTTTGAAGCAGAAGATCCGGGAGCGTTTCGGCGCGGATCTTGAGATCGTCACTTCCGTCGTCAATCCGACGATCGGCAGCCACTGCGGACCGGACGCCATCGGCGTCTGCTTCCACGCGAAACACCGTTAAGGAAACAGGGGAAAAGGAATAAAAATGATCACAGTCAAGGAAGTCAGCAGCAAAAAAGAACAGAAGGAATTTCTGGATTTTCCGCTGAAGCTCTACGAGGACAATCCCAATTTCACCCCGCCGCTCTACATGGACGAGAAGAAGATCTTCAAGAAGAACTACACCTACAGCGACTGCTGCGATACCGTATATTTCAACGCTTATAAGGACGGCGTCATGGCCGGACGCATCTCCGGGATCCTCCAGTATGCCGCGAACGAAAAGAACGGCGAAAAGCGCATCCGCTTCACCCGCTTCGACGCGGTCGACGATCCGGAAGTCACAAAGGCGCTCTTTGAAAAACTGGAAGCCTGGGCCATCGAAAAGGGCATGGACACGGTCTGCGGCCCGCTGGGCTTTTCGGACCTCGAGCGGGAAGGCCTGCTGATCGAAGGCTTCGATAAGCCGGCGACCTTTGAAGAACAGTACAACGCGCCTTACTACCAGGCGCACATCGAAGCGCTCGGCTATGAAAAGGAAGTCGACTGGCTGGAGAGCGAGATCCGCGTCCCGAAGGAAAAGGACCCGAACATCGATAAAATGGCGGACCTTGTCATGAAGCGCTACAAGCTGCACTGGGGCCCGGCAAAGAACGTGAACGACTTTATCGACCGTTACGGCGACAGGTTCTTTGCGCTCCTCGATACTTCCTATGACAAGCTCTACGGGACGGTCCCGTTCACCGACGCGATGAAAAAGGAAGTGATCTCCAACTTCAAGCTGATCGTCGACCTGCGCTTCGTGGCGGTGATCCTGGACGAGAACGACGAACTCGTCGCGCTCGGCATCTGCTTCCCGGCGCTCAACAAGGCGCTGCATCCGTCCAAGGGAAAGCTCACGCCGGCGGCGCTCGTCCGGCTCTTAAAGGCGCTTAAGAAGCCGGAGGTCATTGATTTCGGCCTCGTCGGCATCAAGCCTGAGTACCTGAATCGCGGCATCACGGCCTGCTTCATCAGCGGCCTTTACCGGATGATGGAAGAGGAAGGCATCGAGCACGCGGAGACCAACCTGAACCTGGAATACAATTATCCGATCCGCAATATGTGGAAGCGCTTTGACGCGGTCGAACATAAACGGCGCCGCAGCTACGTGAAGAAGCTGGGAACGGAGGGTGCGAAATGATCCGCCTCGCACTGGACTGCTTCGGCGGGGACCTTTCCCCGGCCGCGAATATCGAAGGGGCGCTGGAAGCCCTGAAGGAAAACGAAACGCTTTCTCTCGTCCTGACCGGCGACGAAGCGCAGCTGAAGGCACAGCTCGACGGGAAAAGCTATGACGCGTCCCGCATCGAGATCGTCCACGCGCCGGAGGTGATCGGCGCGGATGAAAAGCCGACGGACGCCATCCGCCTGAAGAAGGAAAGCTCGCTCGTCCGGGCCGTCCGCCTGGTGCGCGACGAACCCTCGATCAACGGCATGGTATCGCTCGGGTCGACCGGCGCGCTCGTGGCAGCGGCCATGCTCCGCATCGGACGGATCGAAAACGTCATCCGGCCGGCCTTCTGCCCGATCATCCCCAACATGAAGGGCGGGCTCACCGGCATCTGCGACACCGGCGCGAACGTGGACGTGACGCCGGAACATCTTCTGCAGTATGCACTGATGGCGAGCACCTACATCTCCTGCGTGTACGGC
>CADBQM010000047.1 GCA_902796795.1 uncultured Eubacteriales bacterium | reverse complement strand
GCCGCGGACGATCATCTCCTCCGTGCCCTCGCCCGGAATACGCACCACGTATTCACGGCCGTCTTCCAGTACGGTATGATAAGTATGATTGGTCAGGCCGCCCATGCGCGTAATCGAAGTGCAGGCATCACTGCCGACGGTCTTTTCCAGCAATTCAAATATTCTTGCAATATCTTCTTTAACGATCTTTCCCATGACTACCTCTCTTGTACCATCCAGCTGCCCCTTTCACTAAATATTGTGCCGGGACCCGGTTTCTGTGGATATCACAAAAATTTATTATACTATAATATTAAGAAAAATACAAGAAGGCCTGCTGCACTGTGCCTGCAGCCGGCCATCGGGCTGCGGGCAGTATAACACATTATATAAAGACGTACAAGTAATAGAGATCTTAAAAAAATCTTAAACATTCTGACAGTGTCCGCCCCGCCGGCACAACAAAAGGGCACGTGCTTCGGACGTGCCCTTTTATTGGTATGAAGCTCTTTTTACTGTTCCGGGCGTTTACTTTCTTCAGAAACGCTCTCTTCGTTCACCGGTCCCGCGTCCTCCGGGGGCTCTTCCGATTCTCCCGCGCCGTAAGATCCTCCAACTTCTTCCCGTTCCCAGAAGTCGACGTCTTCCGGTTTCCCGAGATAAGGCGCGTTCTTCATCTGCTCCTGCGCATCTGTTTCAAGCTGCTGCTGCCGCTTGTAGGCCTCAAACCGCTCCTTCTGGTCCGGATAGGGTCCGTGGATCGGGATCTCGCGCTTTTCGAGCTTCCGGTTGATGAGGTCGCGGATCAGGTCGTAGATGATCGCAAATACCGGCACCGCAAAGAACATGCCGACGATACCGAACATGGAACCGCCGATCAGGAGGGCGACGATGATCCAGAAGGCGGACAGGCCAACGCCGTCGCCGAGGATCTTCGGACCGATCAGGTTGCCGTCCAGCTGCTGCAGTACGATGATGAAGACCACGAAGATCAGGGCCTTTATCGGGTCCACGAGCAGCAGGATGAACGCGCTCGGGATCGCGCCGATGAAGGGACCGGCAATGGGGATGACGTTGGTCACGCCGACCAGCACGCTGATCAGTACCGCATAGGGGATCCTGAGGATCGTCAGCCCGATAAAGCAGAGGACGCCGATGATGAAGGAGTCCAGAAGCTTCCCGGTCACGAAGCCGTCAAAGATCTTCTGGCTCCGTTTCATCCGCCCGATGATGAGCATCGCGTTTTCTTCCTTAAATAAGGAGAACAGGATCTTCTTTGCCTGCATGGCAAAGATCTCCTTGCTCGCGAGGATGTAGACGGAAATGATGATGCCGATCAGGAAATTGAGGAGGCCCTTGCCGAAGGAGATGACGCTCGAGGAGACCGTGGAGATGATCTTTTCGATGTTGGCGGTGATCCCGTTCGTGATGAACTCGCTGATCTTGTCGAAGATCACGTCGGTGCTCTCGCCGATGAAATTACTGAGCCAGGGAACGCCTTTCAGCAGCAGGTCGATGTATTCATGTGCCTTTGTCTCGTACTCGGAGAGGCTGCCGACGAAGGTCTTCAGCGCTTCCCAGACCGCCGGCAGGATCATGCTGAACAGCAGCACGATCACGGCCAAGAAAAAGATCAGGCTGACGATGATCGAAAGCGCGCGACAGAGCCTGCGCTTAACGCGCTCATTCTTGATGCGGATCCATTTGTCCAGATAGCCCTGGACCCAGCGGATCACGTGCCAGAGCAGATAGGCGATGAAAATGCCCCAGAGCAGGGGCGCAAGGGATACGGTGATCTTGGAGAAGGCCGCCCGAATCTCCGTGCCTTTGAAGATGAGCGCATAGACCAGGATCACGGCGAGCGCCGACGTGAATAGCGTCAGTCCGATCTTAAAATACCTGCTTCGTTCCGGCTTCATACTGTGCCCGGCCTCCTGTTTTTATAGCTGCCCTTTCCTTCTCCTGTTTAAGTTCAGTTTAGCACAGAAAAAACCGTGTTTCAAGACGCCGGCGCCCCTGTGTTACAATAAAAAAGGCGCTGCCATGCCGGCAGCGCCCCGTTTCATCATTCTGGCGTTTTTTAGAAGTTCAGCAGCTTCTCGGTGCCGATCCCGAGGGTATCGAGCACGTTGTTCAGTTCTGCCATCTCGTCCGCGGTGAGCTCCCAGTCGAAGGTCTGGCAGTTCTCGATCGCTTCTTTGGCGTTCTTCACGCCGCAGAGCGCGGTGCCGACGAACTCCTGCTGCGTGGACCAGTTGATCGCGACCTGGGCGACGGTCTTGCCGTGCGCCGCTGCGATCTTGTCCATAACGGCAAGCAGCTGCAGGAACTTTTCGAAGTTGTCTTCCCGGTAAAGCTTGCTGTAGAAGCCGCCGCGGATATCGCGCGGATCGAATTCCGGCTTCGTACGGATCGCGCCGGTCAGCAGGCCGGAACCCAGGGAACCGTAGGTCATGCTGTCGATGCCCTTGCTGTACGCCCACTTCATCAGTTCTTCCTGCTCACGGCTGACCATGGAGTACGGCGGCTGGATCACGTCGATGTCCGCCCATTCCATGGCGGCTTCGATCTGCTCCTTGCTGTGGTTCGAAAGGCCAATATGACGGATCAGGCCGCGCTTTTTCAGCACGTTCAGCGCCGACATCGTCTCCGCGACGTCCGTCGTCGGATCCGGATAATGCAGATAATAGAAATCGATGTAGCCGCACTTTAAGAGTGCCAGCGACTGTGCGACTTCACGCATGACGTTCTTGTAGGAACCGTCGCCGTGCGCACGCTGTGCCGGACGCTCTGCCTTCGGGACAAGGCTGAATTTGGTGGAGATCAGGATCTTGTCGCGGTCAAAGTCACGGATCGCTTCGCCGACGATGATCTCGGACGCGCCCCAGCCATAGCAGGGAGCGGTATCGATGATGTTCACGCCGTTCTGCAGGGCGGCCTGGATCGCTTCGATCGCCTTCGTCCTGGCTTCCACGATGCCTCTCGTGGTATACTTTCCGTCTTCCTTCTCCACATAACCGAACTCTGTCAGAGAGCCGATGCCCCAGGTACCGACAGCAAGCGAGGAGACGTCGACGTCCGAGTTCTTAAAATGTTTATAACGCATATATCCAACCTCCTTCTTCGTGCATATGCATTATTGAAGTTCATCGTTTCATTCAAGATACCATATTTCAAAAAAAACTCAAGTCTCTTTGCAGGAATGAGCAAAAAGTTGCGGTTTTCATCAAAAAAAACGCAATTCTGCTGAACTTGACAGCGGCGTCCGCTTCCCCTATACTTTTTCCATGAAGTTCAGGTGTCTTGTGCTGGATCACGACGATACAGTGGTCGATTCCACCTCGGAGATCCACTACCCTTCGTTCATCGCCTATGCCCGGAAATACCATCCCGAAGCCGCGCATTATACGCTCCGGGAGTATTTTGAGTACAATTTCGTACCGGGCGTCCTGGAGTTCTTCCGCGACGTCGTGGGACTTACGGAAAAGGAAATGAAGGAAGAAGAGCTTTTCTGGAAAGCATACGCGGAACAGCACGTTCCGACGGCTTATCCGGGCATGAAAGAACTGATCGCGCGTTTCCGCGATGAAGGCGGGAAGATCTGCGTGGTCTCCCATTCCTTTCAGTCCATGATCCTCCGGGACTACGCGGAAAACGGCCTGCCCGAACCGGACATGGTCTTCGGCTGGGACCTGCCCCGGGAAAAACGGAAGCCGGATCCGTACGCGCTTCATGTGATCATGGACGAATACGGTTTTTCTCCGTCGGAGCTCATCGTCGTCGACGACTTAAAGCCGGGCTATGAAATGGCACGCCGCGCCGGTGTTCCCTTCGCGGCTTCCGGCTGGGCGAACGACATTCCGATGATTGAAGAATTCATGCGGAAGAACTGCGACTATTACTGCAAAACGATCGGAGATCTTTCAAAGCTGCTGTTCTCATAACACTGACGCAGGAGGACCGCAGGGCACTGGCCCTGCGGTCCTCCTGTATTTTGTAAGAATTTTGTTACGTTGCCGCTGAACAGCCCGCATGATATACTGTCTGTGGTCAGTCGATGAAAAAGCGGCGGAAAGCCTGCGCTCCGGCTGCGGAAAGAAGGTGCAATGGAACGGATATATACCATTCTGGCGGCGGATGATGATCCTCAGATCCTGTCAATTCTCCGGGAAGAACTCACTGGGGCTGGCTACAAGGTGGTGACGGCATCCGACGGAGACGCTGCCTGTGCCCTGGCGGCACGGGAGCATCCGGATCTGATCATCATGGATATCATGATGCCGGGCATCAACGGGCTCGCGGCGACGATGAAGATCCGGGAAGAAAACAATGTGCCGATCCTGATCCTTTCCGCCAAAGCGGAAGGAAGCGATCGGGTCCTGGGGCTGGAATCCGGTGCGGACGATTACCTGGTCAAGCCGTTCTTTCGGCAGGAGCTGCTGGCCCGTGTAAAAGCCCTGCTCCGGCGTTTTGATACGCTGGGCTCGATCCGCGAATCCGGTACGGAGGACCTTGTCCGCGTTGGAAACGTCGTGCTTGACCGCGCAAAAAAGCAGCTGTTTGCCCGCGGTGAATATATTCATCTGACGGCGACGGAGTATGGCATTCTGGATCTTTTGATGTCGAATCCCGGCTGTGTTTTTTCGGCCGAGGAGATCTACAGCCGTGTATGGAACAGCGAAAGCTTTGCGGTGGAAAATACCGTTATGGTGCATATCCGGCGGATTCGGGAAAAAACGGAGCTTGATCCGAAACATCCGGAGCATCTGAAAGTCGTATGGGGGATCGGCTATGTCTTCAGCTAAAAAACAGCTATTGCCCGTCCTGATCCTGGCCGCTGCCGCCCTGCTGATCGCGTGCGGGATCCGGCTTTCCCGGGGCAAAAGACTGCTGTCGGATACGCTGTACTTCAGCCAGGACGACACGCAGGAATCTGAGACGCAGCCTGAATGGGAAACAGAGACCATTCCCGCCACCACTGAGGATTATACAACGGCTGTGGCAGACGAAAGTGAAACGCTTTTTCCGGATTCAGAGATCCGGGACACGTCGGTCCCGGTTTCGGAGGAGTCCAGCCTGGCCACAGAGGCCCCCGCCGCTTTTACCGATGCAGCGTCCCGCCGGCTTGCCGCCCGCTTCCGTCTCTTCCTCACAGCCGCTGGCATTTTCTGCATCCTGCTGGGACTTGGCGCAGCGCTTGTGGTTTTTCTTCAGCTGCCCGCCAGGGATCCGCTGGCCGGACCGGACGGCGCTGCGGTCCTGATTCTTCTTTCCTGGGGCCTCCGTCTCAATGTGCGCGGCGCTGTTTTTGGCCTCGCATTTCTTCTCTTCGTACACCTGAACGCGCTCAGGGAGTTCATCGGCTGGTTCAGCAGCAGGCATCCGCTTTCCTGGCTTCTTACCGTCAGGCTCGCCGCCGGAATCACCCAGCTTGCCTACGGACGGGATATCCGGCATTTTTCGGAGCAGCTGATCCGTTTTGAAAACGGAGAAGCCGTTGAAGCCGGCCGCGGCCTGTACGGCGCGCAGGAGGAAAAGCTCCGGACGATCCAGGAGGAACATGCAGAAGCGATCCGGGATGCGGTCACCAGCGAACGCTTCAAGGTGGAGCTGATCTCCAACGTCTCCCATGACCTGCGCACACCGCTGACTTCGATCTTGGGCTACAGCGAACTTCTGCAGGACGAGGTTCATTCCGAAAAAGGCAAGGAGCAGCTCAGGCAGCTGAACCGAAAAGCAGAATATATGAAGGATCTGGTCGATGCCATTTTCGAGCTGACCCGGATATCGAGCGGGACTTCAGCCCCGGCGCTTGAGGAACTGGACCTCGTCAGCCTGCTCGAGCAGACGATCGGCCTCTTCCAGGAAGAGCTGGATCAGGCCGGCCTCACCGTAAAGCGGCATTATGCCGCGGATAAAATGCTGGTTTGGACAGATGGTGCCCGGATGCATCAGGTCTTCGCAAATCTGTTGGAGAACGCCAGCAAATATGCCCTGCCCGGTTCCCGGATCTACGTCTATGCCGAAGAAACACCGGCGCATATCCGGATACGGATGGTCAATACCGCCTCCTATGAGATGGATTTCTCTCCGGAAGAGATCGTCCAGCGTTTTGTCCGGGGGGATAAGACACGGACCACGAAGGGCAGCGGTCTGGGGCTTGCAATCGCCACGACGTATTCGGCATCGGTCGGCGGCAGCTTCGAAGTGCAGATCGACGGCGACCAGTTCAATGCCATCGTCTGCCTGCCCCGTACGGTGAGCGCGGCAGACGGTGTCTGATCTTTTCAGAATTCCGTAAGAAGCGTATCCACATTTTTGAAAGGACCTTCCTGTAAGCTTATGACAGGAGGGTCCTTTATGAATACACATCAGAAAGAAACGGACCGTCCGGCAACCGACAGGGATTTCGGTGCGGACGTCGTCCGGATTGCTGCGCTCATTCTGCTTTTATGGCTTCATTTCTACTTAAGAAACGGTTTTTATTCTGCGGAAGCCCGCGGCTTTGCCGGTTTTGCCGCCGTCGCGTCAAGAACGGTCTTCATGTGCTGCGTGCCGCTGTTCATGATACTGACCGGCTATCTGAAATGCGGCAGAACGTGGACCGCTTCCGGGTACTTCTCCCTTGTGCCGATCCTGGCAAGCTGGGGCATCATTTCGCTGATTCACCTGCCTTACCGGATCTTCTGGCGGAAGGAAAGCGCCGGGGTGATCGAATGGATTCTTCGTTTTTTCCGGTTTGAACTTGCCAATTATAGCTGGTATGTGGGCATGTACATCGGCCTCTTTCTCCTCAGCCCGCTGTTAAACCTGATATGGTGCTCCTGCCGTACCAGACGCGGCCATTTTACGGCAGTACTGACATTCACGGTGCTGACCTTTCTGCCGGCCAGCGTCAACAACTTTCCGTTCGAGGAACTGATCCCGGGATATTTTCAGTCTGTTTACTATATCACCTACTATCTGATCGGCTGTTACATCCAAACCTACCGCCCGCAGCCAAAACGGCGCTTCCTTCTGCTGTTCGTTCTGGCTGTTGCCGCGCTGCTTGCCTGGGCCAACATCTCGACGCGTACCGCAGCTGCTGATTTCTATTCCGGCTTTCGTGTCAGCTACAACGGACTTGCCACGGGATCAATGTCCGCCGCGATCTTCCTGCTGTTATACCGGTGCAGGACTGAAAGCGGCAGGCTCCGCCGCCTCGCGGGGCATGTATCCGGTGTGGTCCTGGAGATCTATCTGCTCTCCTATATCGCAGACACCAATATCTATCCGCTTTTTTACAAAAAATACCCGATGAGCCTCTATCTGCCCATCGGGATCCTGATGACCTCTGCGGTCTTTCTCACAACTTATCCTGCAGCGTTTCTCATAAACCGGCTCGTACGGAAGCTGTGCCGCCGGGGAATTGCCGTAAAACACGGCAGCCCGCCTCCGTCACCTTCACACAAGCTCCCAGGTGAATGAAGCCTCGTCCGAAGCGTCGATATCGTCCGGGACAAAACGCCCCATGGCCGCGTTCTTGGCCATCATCCGCGGTGCACCGCTGTCCATGGACGCTTCTTCCGCATAACTGCTTGCGGAATAGAACTCCCGGTCTGTTACGTGATAATTGATCGAGACCAGGGCGCCGAGCTTCGCGCCGGCGGCTTTCGCGAGGACTTCCGCCTTCCTGCGCGCGTTGTCCGCGGTCTCCTGAAGCAGTGCTTCCCGCATGGCTTCCGGATCGTGCAGGCCGAAGCGGATGTAGAGTTCCGGCTTCGCGCCGCAGGAAGAGATGCCGGACAGCAGCTCGCGCAGCTTTTCGATGTTAAGCGGAAAAGCCAGCTTCAGGTCGTAGCGGCAGACGTAGGCGGAGAACTCGTTCCGGTAGTTGCCGTCCGCGTCCCGCACGCCTTCGTATTCGGTGCGGACCTGATAATTCATGGTCTTCAGTTCATCTTCCGGAAAGCCGGCGTCCGTAACGGCCCTTAATAGCGCCGCGCTCTCTTCGTCCGCTTTGGAAACGGCGGCGTCGTACTGTTTGTCCCGGCCTTCCACGGCCAGGGTGAGGACGATCTCGTCGGGCGCCGCCGAAACGCGGCCGGTACCCTTTACGGTAATAACAGCCATGTCAACCTCCCGCTTACTGCTTTGTACGGATGTGCACGATGATCTCGTAGATCGTGCCCGCAAGGCCCACCGTGATCACGGCAAGCGCGTAATATGTGAACCAGGGCGAAGGCAGCATCATCGCAAACGGCACCAGGAACACGCCGGCGCCGGTGATCTTGTTCAGCCAGGTATGCAGCGAGGAAAAATGCCTGAAAAGGATCGCGGTAACGATATAGACCATAAGGCGCATCAGGATCACCGCACCGGCATAGATCAGCACCCAGAGCGGCAGCAGCCGGAAGACTTCCGGCAGCAGCTTGTAGAGCATCGCCGCGTAGAAGCTCAGGTCCGCAATGCTGTCGAGCTTGGACCCGAAGGTGCTTACGGTGCCGAGCCTGCGCGCGACAAAACCGTCGATCGCGTCGCTGATGCCGCAGACCGTATATACGATAAAGAACGCCGGTGTGAGCGGCTTGATGAAGAGCAGGGCGATCGCCCCTGCGATCCGTACCGACGTGATGATGTCGGCGATGTACTTTTTCATGCTGTCATACTTCCCCTTTAATAATCGACTTCGATCAGTGTCAGGCCTTTTGCCGGCGCCGTCGGCCCCGCGAGCCGCCGATCCTTCCCGGCGAGGATCTCCCGTACTTCTTCCGGCGTTTTGATCCCCTGCCCGGCTTCGAGGAGCGTTCCCGTCATGATCCGGACCTGGTTCTGCAGAAAGCCGTTCCCGTGATAATCCAGCGTAAGGTAATCGTTCTTCAGCCGGATCTTAATGCTGTCCACCGTACGCACGGTAGACTTTTTCATGTTCGGGTTCGAAGAAAATGCCCGGAAATCATGGGTCCCCGTAAGATATTCCGCCGCCGCCTCCATCAAAGAAACGTCCGGGACGAAATCGATCGACTGGACGTATTTCCGGCGGAAGACCGGTTTTTTCTTTCCGCAGTAAAAGACGTAGCGGTAGGTCTTCCCGAGCGCGTTGTAGCGGGCGTGGAAGCGTTCCGACGCGTCCTTCACTTCATTAACGGAGATGTCGTCCGGCAGGTAGCGGTTCATGTAATCGCGGATCTCTTCCGCGGGCAGGAGCGACGTAAGGTGCACGTTCGCGACCATCGCCTGTGCATGTACGCCCGCGTCCGTCCGCCCCGCGCCGGTCACTTCCACAGGCGCGCCGCACATGCGGCTGAGGACTTCCTCCAGTTTTCCCTGGATCGTCGGTTTGTCCGGCTGTCGTTCCCAGCCGTAATAGCGGGAACCGTCGTAGCTGATCTCAAGCTTCAGATTTCTCATGGATACAGTATACCCTTGCGGCCCGTTTCCGTCAAAGGATTTTCTTGCAGAATCCTTTTTCCGGCTGTATAATATTAAAGTTCGTTTAAAAGCCTGATTCCGGGCAGCCGCCTGTTTCCGCCGCCCGATCCATATAGAAGGAATGAACATGATCAAAAAACACCGGCATCTGTACCTGCTGATCTCTCTTTGTCTTCTTTTCCTGCTCCTCCTGCCCGCCTGCGGGAATGAGGCGCGGGACCGTTCCGACGAAGCATCCGCTCCGTCCGGTGAAACGACCTCCGAGACCGAAGCCACAACGGAGGAGACGACCGAAACAGAGACGACGCCCGCGGATGTGACGACCGAAGAACCCACGACAACGACCGAAGAACCGACCGAACCGCCGGATCCGCGTCTTGATGTCCTCACACACTATTCGGAGGTCTTTGTCGTCACCGGCGTAAATACGTTCCTGAACGTGCGGAACGAGCCGTCGCAGAACGGCCTCATCATCGGAAAACTGGTCAAGGACGCGGGCGGCTCGGTGCTCGAGAACCTCGGCAACGGCTGGTATAAGATCGCTTCCGGCGGACTCGAAGGCTATATCGCCGGCGAATATGTGACGACCGGTCCCGAAGCAGAGTCGCTTGCGGTAGAGCTTGCCCAGGAGATGATCCAGGTCACGGCGGACCGGCTGAACGTGCGCAGCGAACCGAGCCTCGATTCCGAAGTCTGGACCCAACTCACGGGCAATACCGTGATCCCGATCGAGGAAGAGCTGGAAGACTGGTACAAGATCAGCTTCAACTCCAGCTACGGTTACGTCAGCAAAGAGTTCACCGAAAAGGCCTATTACCTGCAGGAAGCTGTGAACTGGAGCTCGATCGCCAACTACTCTCCCGCCCGGCAGCAGCTTTTTGCCTACGCCCAGCAGTTTATCGGCATTCCCTATGTCTGGGGCGGAACGAGCCTCTCCGGCGGCGGGATCGACTGCTCCAGCTACGTGCAGCAGTGCTTCCGCAACGCGCTCGGCATCGGCCTGCCCCGGACCTCCTACCAGCAGGTCAACCGCGGTACGCCGGTCAGCTTAAATGATGCAAAGGCCGGCGACCTGATGTTCTATACGAACAGCAAAGGCACCGTGGACCACGTCGCGATCTACATGGGCGACGGAAAGATCCTGCACGCCGCACTCTCCTTCGGACAGGTCACGGTCAGTGCCTACAACTACGCCGGCGAACCGGCCGCGATCCGGAACGTGATCGGGGAATAAAAACAGATTTGCATATCAAAAAAAGGCGCTGTGAAAAAGTCATTTTGATTTTTTCATGGCGCCTCTTTTCATTTCCGCTTTTCTGTTTTGCCCGCGTCGGATCTGTTATGCGGCCTGCAGCTGTTTCATCCTTCTACCGTCAGTTCCTGATTGACCCTGATTGTCCGGTTCTTTTCCGTCGTCTCATTCCAGTACCATGAACTGTTTCGCCGGAATCTCAGCCGTACCGGATACCATCTGTCCGCTCATACGGTCATTAAATGTTCCGTCAAGCCTTACGGAAACACTGTACGGACGCGAATTGAATACGAAATACCAGTTCTTTTCGCCGTCTGTCCGGGTCACAACATCAATGCCGTGATCACTGAGATCCACCGGCGCGCGGCGGATACCGAGTCTTTTGAGAAGCCCCGCGACATAGTCGGTCATTTCCGCATTTTCGAAAACCGTCCCCATGTAGATCGCAGTTCCCTTTCCGTAAGAATGGCGGCTGATCACACATTCGCCCTGACGGAAAGTATCGGCGAAAGCACCTTCGGCTTCCGCGCCCATCGTAAGCTCCAGCACTTCCTGCCAGTATTTCGAAGTATAGACCTTACCATCCGCAGCGACTTTCGAAACCGTCTCCGGGAAGACAGGTTCGACTTCTCCGACACGCATGCCGAAAAAGTCTTCCATGCCGATCGGCAGTGCCGAGCCCATGACACCATTCGCGTAAGGGTCTTTTGCGAAGCTGACACAGGTTGCGGCGAAAGTACCGCCCGCTTCCGTAAACTTCCGCACTTTTTCACCGAAAGCATCCGGCATGACCATACCGAACGGCAGGATCACGAGCTTATAGCCGTCGAGCGGCTTTTCATCATCGATCACGTCCACGTTGATGCCGAGACGGATCAGGCTGTAATACAGCTCATGCAGATAGTCTTCATATACGAAATCTTTGTGGATCGGTTTGATCTCCGCATCCCACAGACTGTCGAAGTTAAAGACGATCGCCACGTCGGCACGGATCTCCGTCTTTTCGACGATATCCATATATTTCTTCATATCCTCGGACGCGAGACGGAATTCCTCCGCGCGGCGGCGCGGAACCCGGTCGATATCGAGGAAGGCACTTCCGAGCTGTTCAAAACCGCCCGCGAAGACCGCATATTTGAAAAGTGTGATCACATCCGCGCCGGAAGCATAGGCATAGGCCACATTCTCGCGGAAAGTACCCGGAGTCTGCATCGCCATACCCTGATAGGCCCAGTTGCCCTGACCGCCGCCGCACAGGGTCTCCAGCAGCCAGAAGCTGCTGTTCCGGATGCCGCGCGCATGGGAATAGATAAAGGAAGACTGATCTTTATTTTCCGAACGTGCTCCCGGATAATGGTCAACGCCCGTCACTTCGGAGTTCTTCAGAAGCTTCGCCCACTCGACTTTATTGGTGCAGAGATGCGTCGTATTGTTCGTCACGGGTTTGTCTGTGTACTTTTTCAGGGTCTCGCGCTGCATTTCGTAGTATTCGATGATCGAGTCCGATACGAAACGGCGCCAGTCCAGACGAAGCGAAGGACTGTCGGTTCCGAGGAAACCGAAAACATCATTCGGGGTCTGATGTCGGCCGAGACGCGGTGCTTCCACTTCGTCAAACGAGGGATAGGTCTGGCCCCAGTTCAGTGTTTTCCAGCACTGATTCAGATTTTCCACGGTGCCGTATTTTTCACGGACCCATCCGCGGAATTTTGCCTGACAGACCGGGCAGCTGCAGAAGGCCGTACCTTCCTGTCCCAGCTCATTGTCTACCTGGAATCCCAGAATATACGGATTTTTCCTGAAGCGCTCGCCGAGTTTTTCACAGATCAGGCGGCTCTTTTCGCGCATGACCGGATTGTTGTTGCATTTGAAATGACGGCCGCCGTAGGAACGCTTCTGACCGTAATTGTCGAGATAGCAGATCTCCGGATATTTCTTCGCCATCCACACGGGAGGCGCGGCAGTCGGGGTGCAGAGCACCGAATAGATCCCGTTTTTGCCGAGTTCGTCAATATAATGCTCAAGCCAGTCGAATTCGTACCGTCCTTCTTCCGGTTCCATCAGACACCAGGTGAATTCCGCGATACGTACCACGTTGAAGCCGGTTTTTTTCATCAGCGCGATATCTTCCTGCAGATACTGTTCACGCACTTCTTCATCATAAAGCTCCGGATAATAACAGATTCCGTAATATTTCATCCTGTCCTCCGTTCTTCCGGCTTTCCGCTGGAATATTGTTCTGATGCCATTATAGTCCCGGAACACAGATTTTCCAGTTCGAATATATACACAATCATGCGGACCGACACTTTTCTGGCCTGAATTCTGTTAGACAAACAGGCCGGTTATTTCAAGGCGGCAGGCGTCAACGTCATGGCGTCTCGACTTCTATCCGGCAGGACACCTGAAAAATAAGCGCCGATACGGCTCATAAAACCTAAAAAGGGGCTGTGAAAAAACGTATTCAAGATTCAACACCTGAGATAACGGACGTTTTTTCACAGCCCCTTTTTTGTATTCTGCTGAAAAACCGCGTTCAAAGAACGCAGCGCCTTTTTCATTCGCCCCGGGACTCGGCGATGACCTTTCCCATGTTCCAGATGTGGATCGCTTTCTTTTCCGCTTCGATCCGCTCTTCCTCATTATTGTAAGCGATAAATGCGGTTGCGGAGCCGCAGTTCGCGCACATCACATAGGTGCACCAGCCGCC
The DNA here is from genome assembly GCA_902796795.1 of uncultured Eubacteriales bacterium. GTDB lineage: Bacteria > Bacillota > Clostridia > Lachnospirales > Lachnospiraceae > UBA1267. Next base: position 19,476 of record CADBQM010000047.1, on the reverse strand, counting down.
CTCGTGCTCGATGCACGCGCAGTCCTCATGGCAGACTCTGCAGGGAAGGAGCTCTTCCGCTTCGGTTACTTTCTTTTCTTCACTCATTTTACTGACGTTCCTCCTGTGCCGTACTTTTGTCCCTCAGGATCACCTGTCCGCGGTAGCGGGACGTGCCATCTTCGTCTCTCGAATAGTTGCAGAGGAAGCTGTCCCATACCAGATACGAGATGTCCGGGAAATAAGCATGGCAGGCATTTTTATAGATGATGCTGCCGACGAGCGGAAAGCCCTGCGCGTTCGTAAAACTCCGGAGCGTATACCGGCCGGTATCGATCTCGGTCATCCGCGGCGCCGAAACGTCCATCCCGTTTTCTTTCTGCCGCCACAACAGCTCTTTATAAAGCTCGCTTTCCGGGTCGTCCGGATCCGTGTTCCTGTCGTCGGAGCACTCGACGTTCAGTGCGGGCATGAAGCGGTCCCGTTCCGGCATCGACGCGACATCCGGGTACTGGCCGACCGCGAAGCCGACCTCGGCAGAAGCCGCGAACACGTCCTGCATGAGTTCGGACAGGCAGTAGGTCATCTGGCCGCCGTTCGAATGGCCGGTGCAGTAGACGCGGGTCTTATCGATATTGTAATCTTCTTCGACCTGTTCGACGACCCAGCGGAAATATGCGATCTCGGAATCCAGCATCGCGAGGTCGTCCTTCCGGTTGAAGCCGGGCAGCTTCTTCAGTGCCCCGCTCCGCCAGCGCGGCGTCCCGACGCGGCTGCCGTCGTTCGGCGTTGCCTGCGTGAACGCGACGATGAAGCCGCGGTCCTCGGCCACGCGCCAGAATTCCGTATTCTTGAAAAAATATTCATAAGTCGCGGTGAAGCCGTGCGTCGCGACAAGCAGCGGCAGTGCTTCCGAACCGTCGTAGGAAGCGGGCACATAGAGACCGAACATGCGCTTGACCGGAGAAACGAACGCCGCGTGAGGCATGAACTTTTCGTACATGCGGACGGAAAGATCCTTCGGCCGGATATGAACGCGAAGCGCGCCGTAGGGATCCTCCGGGAAACGGATGATGCGGCTGAAAAGCTGATTCCAGAGTTCCAGGACAACGGCTTCGTCCGTGAAGTCCGAAAGCGGATCTTCCGCGTCGCGGACCAGGAGGCGGCTCACCGGCTTATGCGTGCGGTTGTCGTTGAAGATCCCGTGGCGCTCAAAGTAGACGCGGCTGTACTGTGCCTGCAGGAACCCCTCTTCCGTGTCGTTGATCAGTTTCAGGTATTCGGTGAGGTCGCGGCTGCTTTCAGGGTCCGCGCTCACGAACGCGGGCAGCGCGCAGTTCCAGTTATAATAGCCCTTTGCTTCTTTTCCCCTGCCATCCGGGAGCAGCTTCGCGCCAAACGCGTTCAGGGTCTCCGCGTCGATAAAAGCAGGTCCGAACAGGGCAAGTCCCGAATACCGCGCCGGATCCTTCAGCGCGATCCTGAGCGCCAGGTCTGCGCCTTTTCCGGCGCCCATGATGTAGCGGCTGTCCGAGCAGATCGCGGCGAATTCGTTCTCCGTATCATTGAAGGTGGCGTTGAAGGCTGCCCGGTAATAGGCCTCCTCTGATTCCGTATCGGCATAGCCGCCCTCTCCGGGTACGAGCAGGATGAGTAAGACCGATTCCTTTTCACTGATCCCCGCCCAGGGGCTCTTTTCCAGGAATTCTTCCGCGCCCATCCCTTCGGGCAGAAAGATGCTCAGGTTCCGCATCTGCGGAAAATAGCTTTCCGGCGTATAAAGATAATAACGCCGCAGCGTATCACCGCAGGGGATCTCTTTGTACCAGAGCCCGTAATAGGGGCTCGCGTAGGGATTTTCCGAAACCTCCGGCATCCGCGTGACGTCATATTTTCTTGCTTCTTCCATCGAACCGCACCTCCCGTAGCGCTGTACCAACATCATAACAAAAAGGCTTTTGTTTATCAACGCATTTCCGGCAAATAAAACAGCGCCCCCGGCAGGGAGCGCTGCGTTTTTCAGTTTACGGAACGAAAGTCCCGCGCACTTATGCGCGTTCTCACTCCGTAGAATAATTGTCGAAATAGCCCTGGATATAGACGACGGGCGTGCCCTTGTCGCCGGAGCCGGAGGTCAGGTCGCTTAAGGAGCCGATCAGGTCGGTCAGCTGACGCGGGGTCGTGCCTTCGGATGCCATCTTGCCGACGAGGTCCGCATCCTTTTTCTCGATCTCGTTCTTGATCGCCTCTTTCAGCGCTTCGCCTTCCAGCTGGCTGAAATCATTGTCGGCCAGGAACTTGATCTTCAGTTCGTTTGGGGTACCGCGGAGGCCTTCCGTAAAGAACGGGGCTACGACCGGATCCGCAAACTCCCAGATCCCGCCTGCGGGATCCTTGAAGCCGCCGTCGCCGTAGACCATGACTTCGATCTTCTTGCCGGTCTTTTCATACATCAGCTTCTGGATCTCCAGGACGGTCCCCTGCGCGTCGCGCGGGAAGAGCTTGACCGTATCCTCGGTCGCCTTGTTGCTGCCGAGCAGGCCGTAGGCTTCGTTGTAGCCGCTGCCGTCGACCGGCGCATTCATGATCTCGTCCAGGCCGAGCACGCAGTCCGCGCCTGCTTCCTTTAAGAGGCGCTTTGTCCGCGGCGCCGTGTGGATATCGCAGGCCAGCACGGTCCTCGTGTGCTTCAGGACCTCGCGCGGGTCGTTCGCGAAGATGATCTCGCACTCCGCGCCGGCTTCCTCGACGAGCTTCTGATAATAATCTACATAATCCACGCCGGTAAAACGGTGGACGTGATAACCGAACAGCTCACGGTAGCGCGGAACATCCAGTACGTCGCGGTACGGATCGACATCCACGGTGTCCATGATCTCTTCCTCGATGAGATGGTTGCCCACTTCGTCCGCCGGATAGGAAAGCTGCAGGACGACCTTCGAAACGCCCATGGCGATGCCGCGCAGGCAGATCGCGAAGCGGTTCCTGGAAAGGATCGGGAATACGACGCCGACTGTACCGCCGCCGGTCTTTGCCTTCACGTCCTTTGCGATATCATCCACACTGACGTAGTTGCCCTGCGCACGCGCGACAATGGCCTCGGTCATGCAGAGGATGTCGCGGTCACGGAAACGGAATCCCCAGTCCGGATCTTCCGCCGCACTGAGCACGGAAGAAGTAACGACAGAAACGATATCATCCCCTTCGCGGATGATCGGGGTGCGGATCCCTCTTGATACGGTTCCTACCAAACGAGCCATGATGGACCTCCATTCTGATCTTAATGATATGGTTCGGGATAATGCTTTATACCAACTTTGCTATTATAAAAGGAAACGCCGCATTCCGCAAGTAAAAATTACAGGCGGAAAAGGTGCATCTTTCTTACATTTCGACAGTTTCCAGCAGCGCGCGGACGATCTCCGCCGCGACCGCGAGCTTGTAATGGCAACGATCCTTTTCCGGCTTCAGGCTGACGGCATACGTTTTCGTCCCCGCCTCCATGCTGAAGGCGAAAAAGACCTGCCCCGGCGTCGACGCTTCCGCATTTGCCGGGTCGACGTTGCCCGTCGTCCCCGTGACCCCGATGCCGATATCCGCGCGGTATGCTTTCCGGCAGGCTTCCGCCATCGCGGCGGCGGTCTCCCGGGAATACACGGAACAGCGTTCGATCGTCTCCGCCGGAACGCCTTCCCGGATCTTCGCTTCGTTGCTGTAGGTCACAAAGGCGCCTTTCAGTATGGCAGACGCGCCTTCCGTGTCGGTGATCAGGGAAGCGATGAGTCCGGCGGTGCAGCTCTCCATCGTCGAGACGGTCTTTCCGCGTTCGATCATGCCAAGTGTAAAGCGGCGGAAATCCGCACGGACCTGCTCTTCCGATACACTCCCCCGCGCCGATGCTTCCGTTTCATTTGTTCCGGCCTTAAGGATCCTGTCCGGGCCTTCCGTAAGTCTTTGATAAAGCGGCGGACGGCGGTAAGTATCTCCGTGGATCTCTTTCTTCCGGTAAGCACGGAGCATGTCCATATCAAGCTCCGCGATATACACGCCGGCTCCTTCCCCCGCGTCCAGGACGCAGGTATCCCGGCTTTCCGGCAGTTCTTCCAGATACGCGACACCGTCAAACAGCGTGGAATGCCCGTTGCAGTCCGGCTGGCCCTTCGGATAATTCACGGTCGCGATCGCGAGCATGTTTTCGAAAGCCCTGCCCCGAAGCTGCGAAAGGCGGTTCACCTCCATCGGGCAGGCATTCGGCGTCAGGATCAGCTCCGCGCCCTGTAGCATGAGAAGCCTGGCGCTTTCCGGGAACTCCCGGTCGTAGCAGATCATGGAGCCCGCCTCGACCGTTCCCTGCCGGGTCACGAGCGGCCTTACGGTAAAGCCCTTTCCCGGATCCAGGATCTTTTCGTCGCCGAAGACACAGACGTGCACCTTGGAATAGCGGTACACCTCCCGGCCTTCCATATCAAACAGAACGATGCTGTTCCTGAGTTCCTCCCCGTCTTTTTCGAGAAACGTGATCCCGACGGCGATCCGGAGCTCCGCGGCAAGCGCCTGAAAGCAGCGGACAAAAGCGCCGTCCGCAGGGACTGCCTCCTTTCTGGCTTCTTCCCGGCTTTCCGGGATCCGGTAACCGATGTTCCACATCTCCGGAAACAGCGCGATATCGGCGCCGCGGGCCGCGGCTTCCCGTACTGCCGCGATGCCGATGTCCCGGTTCTCCTGCTGCGTCTTTCCGGGAAGGAGCTGCAGCAGCGCGATCCTGAGTTTCATGAGACGACGCCCTTCTGCAGCATCACATTCGCGTAGACTGCCGATTCGCCGGTCGCGATGATCGCATAAGCCTTGCGGGCCTCCTCATAAAACTGAAAACGTTCGATGCCGCCGAACGCGTTCGCGCCGCGCTTGTCGTGTGCCGAAACGATGTCCCGGTAGCGGTCCCAGATCGGCACCGCGATCTTACCGACGTCCTCCGGCATCAGTTCCATCAGCTTTACCGGTTCTTCGACGTACGTATCCAGCGGGATCACGGTCAGCACCGCATCCAGGATCTCCGGCACGCCGTGACCGTCCATCCGGATCACGATCGCATCTTTCCCGACGGATTCCGCAGGAAAATTGCCGTCGGCGATCACGATGCGGTCACCGTGCCCCATCTCACACAACACCTTTAACAGTTCCGGTGAAAGGATCTTCGGGATCCCTAATAACATGATCGATTCCTCCTTTTTATTGCCGGTCTTTCCAGGCCTTCGTCGGGCCGGATCTCTGCTTCGATTATAGGAGAAGTGCCGTGCTTTTTCAATCAGTGTCCCGCCGTATGTACGGTGCCCTGTACATTTTTCGCACAAAAAAACAAAAAACAGGCATTTTTGAAGAAATCCGTTTCACTTCTCTGTGTTAAATTAGGATCAGTTTTGATCTGTACCCGCGTACCGGCTGGTCCGGCACGAAAATAGTTCGTCTCAAAGAAAGGAGCAAAGTATGAGCATCCCCTGTTTAATGGAAGACGGCGGCGGCAAGTATCTGGTCGTCGACGGCAAACCGTTCCTCGCGCTCGGCGGTGAACTGCACAATTCCTCCGGATCTGATCTCGAATATATGGACCGGGTCGTCTGGCCGGCGCTCCGCAGGCTTGGCGGCAACTTCTATCTGACCCCGGCTTACTGGGACCTGATGGAGCCTGAAGAAGGCGTTTATGATTTCACGCTCGTGGACGGCATCATCGCCCAGGCCCGCCGCGAAGGCGTGCATCTCGGCATCCTCTGGTTCGGCGCCTGGAAAAACGGCACCTCGGATTATGTGCCGCTCTGGCTGAAAGCCGATAAGAGCCGCTTTACGATCGTCGTGGATGAGAACGGCAAGCCGATCTACCAGCCGCGCCTGTCCCAGTTCTATACGATGTCCCCGCTCTCCGAAGAGCTGAAAGCGCTGGACGCAAAAGCCTTTGCCGCGCTGATGCGCCACCTGAAGGAAGTCGACGGCGAAGAGACCACCGTCATCATGATGCAGGTGGAGAACGAAGTCGGTGTCTGGGGCGGCATCCGCGACTATTCCGCGCCTTCTGAAAAGATGTACCGGAGCGAAGTCCCCGCGGAAGTCGCGGCGCGCTTTAACGTCAGCGGCACCTGGAAGGAAGCCTTCGGTGAGAACGCACCGAACCAGATGATGGCATACCAGTACGCGAAATATGTGGACTTTATCGCCGCGGCCGGCAAGGCGGAATATCCGCTGCCCATGTACGTCAACGCAGTGGTCGGCGGCGGCAGCTTTGCGCCGGCGGGCGGTCCCGACGGCAGGTCCCATGAGATGTGGAAGGCCTTCGCGCCGCACATCGACTGGCTCTCTCCCGACCTCTATGCCCCGGATTTCAAGGGGATCTCCGGAGAATTCGTCCGCTTCGGCAACCCCTTCTTCGTACCGGAGACCGGCGGCGGCAAGAACAGTGCCGGCAACTTCATCTACGCCATGGGCGCGCGCAACTGCATCGGCTTCAATCCCTTCGCGATCGAGCGCCTTTTTATGGACAATGAATACTATGAGGCTAATCCGAACACCCTCGGCGGCGGCCATCCCTTCCCGGAACGCCACGGCGAAGGCCAGGATCTGAAGAAAGCCTACGAGATCGGCCAGGTGCTCTTCCCCGAGCTCCGGAAAGCCTTTGCGGAAGGCCGCGTAAAAGCGTTCCTGCAGCAGGATTCCGATCCCAAGGGCATGATGATGCGCGGGCCGCAGGATTATATCGAGATGCAGGATTACCGTTTCGCGATCAACTACGGTTTCTCGGCCAGCAGCCCCTTTGCTTCCAACGCCGCCGGCCTGATCATCGAGCGCGGAAAGGATGAGTTTCTGCTCTTTGCGGTGAACTGCCTGATCGACATCAAGCCGCTCTCAAGCGAGCCCGGCGACGTATTCGTGACCGATAAGCACGAATGGTACGTCAAGGACGGCAAACTCTTAAAAGGCCGCAGCCTGAACGGCGATGAACGTGCCGCGCTCGGTGCGGGCAACCATCCGCAGCTGATCTCCTTCCGCCTGGAGTACATGCCCTGAGGCGGCAGTACAATAAAAAAAACGGGGCGTTCCTGCCCCGGTGCATAGCAGAAAGATGAACAAAGGGGACCGCGAAAACGGTCCCCTGTTTTTTGAATGCTTTCAGCTTCAGCGTCCGCGCCCCGGCGCGAGGAACAGCGAACAGAAGAAAAGGAACAGGGCTGACAGCCCGACGTTCATGCCGCCCGCGATCACCAGCGCGACCGGGAAGACGTTCAGCGCCAGTCCGATACCGAGCACCACGGCCACCGGCCCGATGCCGAAATACAGGAACATGACCTGGATCATCTGCTTCAGGGTCCGGCCGGAATTCTGCGGGACCGCCAGGTCGATGAAGGTCGCGACCGTCGTGGAATACGCGTCGAACGTTACCGAGAACAGCAGAAAGGCCGGGACCCAATAGAGCGGCGCTTCCAGGATCACCGCGGCAAGCAGCATGCCGGGCACCAGGTCCAGCAGGCAGTTGTAGCTGCCGCCGAGCAGCGAGAACATCAGTTTCCGGAAAGTGCTTTCCGGGATCAGGCGGAAAAAGTCGATCCGCGTATCCTGGTCCAGCGGGTTGCCGAGCGAACGGTAGAAGACAAAGAGACTGAGGATCAGCGCCACGAGGATGAACGGCGTGAACGGCAGTTCCGGCAGCGTCAGGCGGAAGATCACCGCCGCAAGCACCGCAACGACCGTATAGGTGATCGACGTCTTCGTGAAATAACGGAGAACAGCAAAACGGTGGCGGTTGTAGACGGTCTTGTAGAAGATCACGTTCGCGCCGAAGCCTTTGTTCAGGCCGTCGCGCATGAGTTTCTCGCTCCGGTCCTTTTTCCGTACGGTCTGGAAGAAGCCGCCGCGCTCCTTCGCGCGTTGCATCAGTTCAGCGGTCTCCTCCGACTTTGCCATGGCGTCTTCATAGAAATCGGCCTTCATCCGGCTGATCACGATGAGCAGCGCCGCGCCGAGCGCAAGAAGAAGAAACAGCATCACGCCCGCCATCGGATAATTGCCTTCGATGGTGTACATGAAGAAGCCCTTCAGCCAGCCCCAGAGCGGGACAAAGCGGCTTTCCGGCGCGTTGAAGAAGCCGTTCAGCGCCGGTACGAGCTGCCGGCCGTGCGTAAAGAAATACAGCAGGAAGAACGCGGCGACGATGCCGAGGACCAGATAGACCCCGGTACTGATCGAGTTCTTCTTTCCGTCCCGGCTCGCGGTAAACACGTAAAGAAAAGCCTGGATCAGCGTCATCAGGATCAGGAAGATGCCCCAGGCGACGATCACGGAGACTGCCCCCGGAATGCTTAAGCCCAGGTTGAGCGTCAGGTTCGGCATCTGGAGGAACATATAGAGCGTCAGAAGCAGCATGAGCCCCATCCGCGTCACAAGCCGGAACATCAGCACGTTCTGCGGCTTCATCGGCGAAGGAAACAGCAGGTTCACGTCGGCGGGAAGGAAGATCTTCGCGCCGCTTTTTTCCGCCGTCATCACTTCCATGGCGATCAGCAGGATGAGCAGCGCCCCGGCGATGAGCTCAAAGAGCTGCATTTTATCGAGGCCGAGGCTTGGGATAACGATATGGATCATTTCCTCGGAAGACGGCACAGGAGTCTCTGCTTCCGCAGGCACCTCCCCCGGTTCCTCCGCCGTCTCTTTTTCGGCGTTCTCTTCTTCCTCCCGCCGGATCTCTTCTTCCCGGCGCTCGTTCTCCATTTCTTCTGCCCGCCGTTCCGCCATCTCTGAGATCATACCGGCGGTAAAACCGATGATACCGCCGATGACGGCAAACGCGAGGATCATGATCACGAGCCAGGATTTGAAGATCTTTTTCAGCTGGTTTTTAAACGTATGCGCGGCATAATAGAGAAAAAGACGCATCAGGACCGCCTTCCTCTCCTGAAGAGCCCGCGCTGCGGTGTGCTGCCGCTGCCTTCCGTCTCCTCTTCCGCGCCGGCTTCCGCGCTCATATGCTCATGAGAAAGGCCTTCCGTCACTTCAAAGAACAGTTCCTCCAGCGTCTTCCCGCTTTCCTCGAGCGCACTTCGCAGGACATTCGCGCGGAGCACGCCGGCCTGCATGATCAGAGTGCGGTCCCAGAGCATATCCACGCTGTCGATGATGTGTGTACTGATGAGCAGCGTCTTTCCCGCGGCGCGCATCTCGTCGAACATGCCCTTCAGTTCCTTGATCGCGTGCGGATCCAGGCCGATCATCGGCTCGTCCAGCATGAGCATGGCGGGATCCGGCAGCAGCCCGAGGCAGAGGTTCAGCTTCTGCTGCATGCCCTTGCTGAGCTCGTCGCCGAACTTGGTCCGTTTGTCGGAAAGCTCAAAGCGGTCGAGCAGCATGTCGATCCGGCCTTTATAATCCTTCAGCCGGTAAGCCCGGGCGATAAATTCCATATGCTCCGAAACGGTCAGGTTCGGATAGAGGGTGGGCATTTCCGGAACGTAGCCCAGGATGCGCCGGGCTTCCGTGCTCTTGTTCGGATGGCCGGCGACTTTGATCTCCCCTTCGTATTTCAGGAAGCCGATGATCGACTTCATGATCGTACTCTTGCCCGCGCCGTTCGGCCCGAGCAGCACAGTCACGCTGCCGGGATCCAGATGAAAGCTGACGTCGTTCGCCGCCGCCACCTTCCCGTATCTTTTTGTCACATGTGAAACGTCAAGCATGGGGACCTCCTTCGCCCAGCAGTACTTCCCGGTTCGTTCCGTAGAAGATATCCTTTTTGCCGGAGACCAGTTTCAAAAACTCCTCAAAGCGGTCCCAGTCGTCGTGGATATCAAACTCATAAGCATGTCCCCAGACGTAAAAGAGCTTCGGCTCCGCGGGATCCAGTTCCACGAACTTTTGGCCCAGTTCAAACAGCTGGTCCCACTCCCGGTGATGGTAGACGGTCGGATCGAAAACGATCAGGTCGTCCTGCAGGTCAAAGCTGTAAGTGGAGGTCGTGGTCCGCGCGTAGCGGATGCCGGTGTGCTGCCGTATGAGGTCCGCCACATGATCGTTCATGGCATGCGTGCCCATCGGATAGGCCATGCCCACGACTTCGTAGCCCGCGATCTCCGAAAGCGCCAGGCGGTCTTCTTCCACTTCCCGGATCACCTCTTCGTCCGTGAGCCGGTTCAGCCAGGGATGGGTGACCGTATGCGCGGCGATCTCATGCCCTTCGTAGATCGCGCGGACCTCCGAAGCCCGCGGCTTCACATGCGGGATCGTGACTTCTTCCCGGATCATGGGGCCGCCGGTCCCGAGCGTACCGGAGTTCAGGTTGAACGTGCACTTGAGCCCGTACTTGTTGAACAGGCCGATCAGGCGGCGGTCCTGGGTGACGCCGTCGTCATAGCTGAAGGTCAGCGCCTTCATTTTTCCGTTAAACATGCTTGTCCTCTTTTCTTCTGTCTTCTTCGCAGCGTTCCTGCCGGTCATTGCTTTACTGCCGGCTTTATACGGCTTCCTGCGTATTCCGCGAGATGATCTCGTCCTGCACCGCCTTGTTAAGACGCGTGAAATAGGCACTGTAGCCGGCTACACGCACGACAAGGTCCTGATAGTTCTCCGGGTGTGCCTGCGCGTCGTAAAGGACGGAATTGTCCACCACGTTGACCTGCAGCTCCTGGCCGCCCAGCCGCATGAAGGTATCCGTCATGAAGCCGATGTTCTTCAGCGCGTTTTCCGTCTTCACGCTGGATGCCGAAAACTTGATATTGCAGGTATTGCCGCCCTCCCACTGCGTCACGTTCTCCAGGGAGGCTGCGGACCTTAATAGCGCGGTCGGGCCGTGGGTGTCGATGCCCTGTACGGCGCCGACGCCGTCCACGAGCGGTGTCCCGGCATGACGTCCGTCCGGTGTCGCGAACGTGTGCATCCCGGCGCCGACGTGGGTGTTCACCGGCCAGACACCGTTCGTATAGTGGCCGTTCCGGGCGTCCGGATGTTCTTTATTGAACGCGGCATGGATCCCGTAGACACGGTTCGCCATCGCATCTGCTTCCTCCCGGTCGTTGCCGAAGCGGTCCGGCTGATGGAGGAGCAGCTGCCGGAGCGCTTCCTTTCCCGCAAAGTCCGTGTGCAGGGCTTCCACAAGTTCCGCCATGTCTATCTTTTTCTGCTCATATACCAGGCGTTTGATGTTCATCATCGCGTCCACGGCGTTCGTCGCCCCCATGATGCAGACGCCGGACAGGCTGTAGCGCGTGCCGCCGTCCACCATGTCGCGATGCTCCCGGATACAGTCGCTGAGCAGCGCGCTGGTCAGCGGACAGGGCACCAGGTGCTTCTGCGCGTCCGCGGCGATCTGCGCCGCCTGGATATTCACGCCGGCGATGAAGCGGGTCTGCCGCGCATAGGCTTCGAAAAAGGTCTCAAAATCCGGGAAGTCCACAGGGTCGCCGGTCTCGATCCCCAGCTTCTTTCCCGTGCTTCCCGAGCGGCCGTTGAACATCGTGAGTTCCATGATCTTCGCGAGGTTCAGGTGCCCGCCGGAGGTCATGCCCTGTTCCTTACCGCATACGGAAGGCTCCACGCAGCCCACGATCCCGTAGCCCAGCGCGTCCTCGTGCGAAACGCCGTTCAGTTCCAGCGCGCGGATGATCACGTCGTCGCTGAAGAGCGCCGGCATCCCCATGCCCTGGCCGATCACTTCCATCGCGTGCATCCAGAAGTCCGGATCGATATTCTTATGCCAGCGGAGGGATACCGCGGGCTGGATGAAGCGGGTGGCTGCGGTCGCGTCCAGGATAAGATGCGACAGCGCATTCGACATATCCCTGCCTTCCGCGTCCTGTCCGCCGATCGTCAGGTTCTGGAACGTGGTGGCGCCGATCCCCTCGTGGATGTTTTCCATGAACTTCATCCAGCAGCTGAGGAGCAGTTCCCATGCCTCGTCCGCCGTAAGGGCCCCCGTTACAAGGTCTTTCTCGTAATAGGGGAACATGTACTGGTCGAAGCGGCCGGCAGAGACCGACCAGCCGTACTGTTCGATGTGGATCGCGAGATGGGTGAAGACAAAGCTCTGGAGCGCTTCATGGAAGCTTTCGGCCGGATATTCCGGCACCTTCCTGCAGATCTTCGCGATCTTTAAAAGCTCCGCTTTTCTTTCCGGATCCGCCGTTTTCGCCTGTTCTTCGGCAAGGTCCGCATAACGGTTTGCCCAGGCAGTCATGGCGTCGGAAACGATCATGACGGCTTCAAGAAACGCTTTTTCCTTCGCGGTCCCGGCTGTGGCAAGCTCCGCTTCCGCTTCCGCGCGGATCCCCCGGAAGCCCTTCTTCAGTACTTTCTCATAATCGACGATCAGATGGCCGTAGCCCGTCGCCGTACCGGTCACGTAGCCGCAGGAAAGCTCCCGGTCATTCGCGTCGATCACGTCGGTGAAGAGCGCGTGACAGTAATCCCGGACAGTCCTGCCTTCCCAGTAGCTTCTGACCTCCTCCGGCCAGTCTTTATCTGAATTCAGCTGATACTCCGGATAGGCCGTCCGCCTGCCGGGTTCACTGCTGCGGCTGCCGACCAGAAGCTCCCCTTCCCGGATATAGAGCGGGACTGTCGTAACAGTCTCATAAAAGGCTTTTGCCCGCCTGAGTACGGCAGGCTCCCCTTCCGTCTGCCGGTAGGAGCGTGTCACCGCCAGGGCACGCGCATAACAGGTTCCGTATTCCCGGGCGAAGTAATCCTCACGAAGTGCCTGGATGCGCGGTGTCATCGTTCTTCCGCACCTTGTCGCCGCCATTGTTCAGATCTCCTTTCTTAACCGATCCTGACTTCACACGAAAGAATGCCGCTCATCAGCGCACGGTGCGCTTCCATCCGCGGCAGTTCCGGCGGTGCCGTATCCTTCATTTCATATGCCATGCCGAGTTCGCGGTACTTGCTTTCCGCCATCCGGTGGAAACGAAGCAGTTCCACCGCTTCCGGCTCCTGTCCCTTTAAGAACCCGGCGATCTTCCGTATCTCTTCCGTATCGTCCGAATAGCCCGGGACGACCGGGATCCGCACCCAGATCCGCGCACCGGCTTCGATGAGCCGCCGGTAATTTTCAAGGATCAGGGCGTTATCCTGCCGGACAGCCTCCCGGTGGAGCTCCGGCGTCACCGCCTTGATATCGTAGAGGAACAGGTCCGTAAAGGGCAGCACCTGTTCAAACGCAGCCCACGGGACAAAACCGGCGGTGTCGACGGCCGTATGCAGGCCTTGTTCGCGGCACCGTGCAAGCAGCGCCGCGGCAAAATCCGGCTGCAGCAGGACTTCCCCGCCGGACAGCGTGACCCCGCCGCCGGAGCTTTCATAAAAAGGCGCGTCCCGCAGCAGGATCTTCAGCACTTCATCCACGGTATATTCACTTCCGGAGCTTTTGAGCGCCTCAGCGGGACAGGCCTCCGCGCAGCTTCCGCAGTGCACGCAGCGTTCCCGGTTAAACACATGTTCCGGAAGGAATTCATGCGCGTGTACCGGGCAGACGTCCGCGCAGGCGCCGCAGCCGATGCAGGCGTCCGGCATATACAGGATCTGCCGCCGCTGCTCAAAGGACTCCGGATTGTGGCACCAGCGGCAGCGTAAGAGGCAGCCCTGGAAAAATACCGTGCTCCGGATCCCGGGCCCGTCATGAGAAGAGTATCTCTGGATATCAAATATCTTTCCCTTCAAGTGCTCTCCCTTCTCCCGATCCCGGCAGAAACTGCCGTTTCCCTGCAGAAAGGCCGGGGGTCAGATCAGGTCCGCAAGCCCGGCGTTCACGACATTCATCAGTGCTTCCGGCGCGATCCCGATCTGGAAACCGACTTTCCCGGCGCTGACGAAGATCCTGTCGTATTCCGCGGCCGTTTCGTGAAGAAAGGTCCGGAACTGCTTTTTCATGCCGATCGGGGAACAGCCGCCGTGCACGTAGCCCGTGAGCGGCAGCAGTTCCTTCTGACGGATCATTTCGATGGACTTTTCGCCGGCAGCCTTCGCCGCCTTCTTTAGTTCCAGTTCACCGCCGACCGGGATCACAAAGACGTAATACTGCCCTGTTTTCCCGCGCGTGACGAGGGTCTTGAATACATGTGCCGGATCCTCCCCGAGGATCCCCGCGATCTCCTCCCCGCTCCGTGTCGGGTCCGGTTCGTAGCTGCGGCTCTCATAGGGGATCTTTTTCCCGTCCAGCACACGCATGACGTTGGTCTTTTCCGTATTCTTCATCCGGCTTTATTCTTCAAACTCCCTGCAGCTCTCCAGAAGTTCGATGATCGGCAGGTGCTGCGGGCACGCGGCTTCGCACTGGCCGCACTGGATGCAGTCGCTCGCGCGGCCTCTTCCCTGCGTGACGATCGTGTATTCCCTTCTCGTGCGGAACTCCGGGCTTCCCTCCTTGCGGTTCGCGACGGTAAAGATCTCCGGGATCGGGATGTTCATCGGGCAGCCTTCCGTGCAGTAATGGCAGCCGGTACAGGGGATCGCCTTGTATGCGTTCAGCGCTTCCTGCGCCGCGCGGATCACTTCCTCCTCATGGGCGTCAAGCGGCTTGAAATCCCGCATATAGCTTAAGTTGTCCTCCATCTGGGCAAGGCTGCTCATGCCGGAAAGCACGACCATGACGCCCGGCTGGCTCGCGACGAAGCGGACCGCCCAGCCGGCATAGGAAAGGCCGTTCTTTTCCTGATCGAAGATCGCCTTTACACTGGCGATCGGGTCTGCCAGGATGCCGCCCTTGACCGGTTCCATCACGATCACGGGCTTGCCGTGCTTCCTGCAGATCTCCAGGTTCTTCCGGGAAGCGACGCCGGGGTTCTCCCAGTCCGCGTAGTTGATCTGCAGCTGGACGAATTCCATGTCCGGATGATCGGTAAGGATCTGCTCCAGCAGTTCCGGATCCGAATGGAAGGAGAAGCCGTAATGCCGGATCAGGCCCTTAGCCTTCAGTTCCTTCACATAGTCCCAGAGGCCGTATTTGTTGTAGTTGTCGATGTTGCTGCGCTGCAGCGCGTGCAGCAGGTAGAAGTCAAAATACTGCGCGCCCGTCCGTTCCAGGCTCGTATAAATCTCCTCTTTGACCGCTTCTTCGCCGCGGTCGAACGCCATCATCTTCGAAGCCAGCATGTAGCTCTCGCGCGGATAGCGCTCCACCAGCGCCTTGCGGATTGCTTCTTCGGATCCGTTGTAGACGAACGCGGTGTCAAAATAGTTGCCGCCCGCTTCGATAAAGCGGTCGACCATCTCAGCGGTCTCCGCTACGTCGATGACACCGTCCGCATCCTTCGGAAGCCGCATCAGCCCGAAACCCAGTTTGAAAATGTCTCTGCCAAAAAACTCTGCCATATTCTCTTCCTTTCTTTACACTACAATGCCGCCTTGCTGCTCTGCCGCCCGGCCAGGTGCCGCCCGGCGCGCCTCACGGGAGCGCTTCCCCCGTTTCTTCCGCTTCTTTTAACAGCGCGCGCAGCCGGAGGAGCACTTCTGTGCCGCCCTGCTGCTCCGCCGCCTTCATGTCGACGCTGCGTTCCAGGGTCTTTCCGCCCGGTGCGCTGCCGGTCTCATAGATCAGCGTGAGCGTACTGCTTTCAGACCGGTCCGGAACGAAGGTCTCCCGCGCCATATCCCGCTTGAGGAAGCTCCATCCGATCAGGTTCTCTTCTTCAGAAAGCGCCTGCAGCGCTTCAAGCTCCCGGGACCCGCAGCGGCAGCGCCGCGTAACGACGGGCTTCCCCAGGCTCTTGCTGCCGATCGTCAGGACCGCGCTGTCCTCTTCGGGCACCAGCATGCACTCTTCAAAAGTCTCGCTGCCGATCATCATGCCGGAAGTAAATTCCCGGATCCCGATTCCGACGAGCCTGCCGTGCGGGATCTTCGCCGCCCTGACTTCATCCAGCGACGGAATCCGCTTCAGAAAATGTTCCCTCCAACGAAAGAGGGCCTGTATCGTTTCCTTATATGATTCGTTCACCGCCTGCTCCTTACAGCTTCTGCTGTTTCATCCAGACCTTCATCACCAGGCTGTGCGGCAGGAGCTTCACGAGGAAGACCTGCATTTTTGCCTTGAAGCCTGGAACGACGTGGTCTTTTTTCTTTTCAAAGGCCTTCCACGCGGTCTTCACGATGAAGGCCGGCTCATACATGGCCACATACTTTTTCACGACCGGCGGCTGTTTTTCGGGATCGACCGCGCGGTCGAAAAAGCCGGTCCTTGTCCAGAACGGACAGAGCGCCATGACGTGGATGCCGCGTTTTTTCAGTTCCATGTTGAGGGCGCGCGCATAGCTTAAGACAAAAGCCTTCGTCGCGCCGTAGACGTTGATGTAGGGAATGGGCTGGAAAGCGGCGACCGAAGCGATCTCGATGATGCCCGCACCCTCGTGCATATAGGGCAGCGAAAGCCGCGTCATCGCGGAGAGTGCCCGGCAGTTCAAGTCGATCATGTTGAGTTCCGTCTCCATCGGGACGTCCTCGACCGCCTCGAATTTGCCGTAGCCGCTCGCGTTGACGAGCAGGCGGATCTCCGGCGCTTCTTCCCTAAACAGTGCCCCGATCCGGTCAAACGAAGCCGGATCCGTCAGGTCCGCGGCGATCACGCGCAGTGGGACCGGCGTTATGTCCGCCAGTGCTTTCAGTTTCTCTTCGTTCCGCGAGACGACCCAGAGCGCGTCAAAGTCCCCGTGTTCCCGCAGCGTTCTGACGAATTCGCTGCCGATGCCGCCGGCTGCGCCCGTGATCAGTGCGATCTTTTCCATCGTTCCTCCCTGCGCCGAAATATTGAAAAGTGCCGGCGCTTCGGCAGCGCGCCGGTCTGTTTACAGAGTGTGGATGACGTGCCGCGCGACGCCCTGCACCGTCAGGTCCTGCACCAGGATCTTTTTCCCCGGATACTGCTTTTCGTTGGCGTATTCAAGCACCGCCATGCGGCTTCCTTCATCGATCCCGCCGTAGCGCTTCAGGGTGTTCTCCCCGTGTTCGTCCAGCGCGACCACGATATCGCCGACCGCGCAGTCTTTCTTCCGGTCGATCAGGATCAGGTCGCCTTCCGAGATCCCGGCGTCTTCCAGCGAATCGCCGGCCGCACGCAGCAGGTAGTACTCTCCTTTTCCGAACAGCGCTTCCGGCAGGCTGATGTACATCTCCACCTGCTCTTCTTCCGTCTCCGGATCGCCGCAGCGGATGCTGCCGACGAGCGGGGCGGAAAAATAGCCGGTCTTCGTTTTGTTGATCTTCGGCAGGTCGGTGATCACACCTTTTTCGTAGGAAAGGATGCCGCGCCGCCCCATCTCGACCAGGTAATTATAGGCGGAAGCACTCGAGATCCCCACGTTTTCCGCGATCTCGCGCGTCGACGGCGCTTTATGGTGTTCCCTGTAATAATCTCCGATATAAGCGCTGATCTTATCCATCAGCGCAGGATCCTTGCTCCTCATCTGCCGTATCTCCTGTTTCCTCACCGTCTCCGGCGGCAATATCGCCGTCAAAAGGGATCCGTTCGATCTCCTCCCGGCAGCCGTCCTCTTCTCCCGCGGCCGCGATCGCTTCACTGAAGCCTTTCAGCGCATCGAAAGGCGCGAAGATCTTGGCGCGGCGCTGCGGATCCATCTCGGGATGCCGGAGGCGGAACGCGTCAAAACGCTCATGCACCGGTTTTCCGCGCAGATAGACTTCCGTATAGCGGAAGCCCGGCGGTATGGAAGAAGCACTGTCCGCGCCCATCAGATCCCCCTTTAACAGCTATCTTAAGCAAACTGCTTACGATAGATATTATACACAGGATCTGATACAAAGCAAGCGTTTTTATGCTTCCGGCTTCACATGCACGTCCAGCTGCGGGAAGGGGATCGTCAGTCCCGCCGCATTCAGCGCCGCCTTTCCGCCCTCCGTCAGGGCATAATAAGCGGTCCAGTAATCCGTATTTTTGGTATAAACACGGAGACGGTAGAGGACCGCGCTGTCCCTAAGCTCCTGCAGCAGCACCTGCGGCGCCGGATCCTTCAGGACTTCCGGGCAGGCCTCCGCCGCGGAAAGGAGCACGCGGCGCACCTCTTCGCTGTCCTCACTGTAGCTCACGCCGAAATCCATGTCGATCCGGCGCTGCTCTTCCTTGGAAAAGTTGACGATCGCGGTCCCGGTGAGATTGCTGTTCGGGAGCGAGATCTCCTTGCCGTCCGGGGTCACGAGCGTCGTATAGTAGAGCCCGATCGCGCGGACGCTCCCGTCCGTATCGCCGACCTTGATATAATTGCCGACGCGGAACGGTTTCAGGATGAGGATGATGAGCCCGCCGATAAAGTTGGAAAGCGCGCCCTGCACGGCGAGCGAGATCGCGGCGCCGGCGAGGGAGATCACCGTGACGAAGATCGTCAGCGGAACGCCGAGGACCCCGGCTGCGGAGAGCAGCACGACGAGATAAAGGACGACGGTGATCGCGCTTCTTATAAAGCCCGCCGCCGTCGGTTCCATTTTACTGAACATGCGGGCGCGGGCGATCCGCTTCCTGACAAAATGCAGGATGACCAGGCCGACGACAAGGACCAGGATCCCGCCGAGCAGCCGCAGCCCCGTCGACGTCAGGGTCGGCAGCAGGCTGTTCAGGTCAAAATCTTTCATGGCAATATCCTTTTTCTGTTACTGTATATGATCCCGTTCCCGAAGCCAGGCCTCCCGTGTCAGCAGGTTCACATGCCCGGTGCGCTTCTCTCCCATCTGCGGGACGTCGACGTCCTTCGTCGTCCACTGGTAGACAAAACCGCACTTTTCCTGCACGCGTCTGGAACGGAGGTTGCCGTCGTAATAGCCGGCCCAGATCTTCTGCATGTGGAGGTCCTCAAAGCCGTGGCGGATCAGTTCCCGCGCGGCTTCGGGGATCAGGCCCTGCCCCCAGAACGGTCTTCCGATCCAGTAGCCGAGCTCGCATTCGTCGTCCCGGTCTGTCATGTCCGTATGGCCGTTCAGATGCAGGCCGATCGATCCGATCGCCTTTCCGCTCCCCTTCAGGCAGACCGCATAAGTCTCCTTCCCGGCAAGTACCGTCCGGATCAGCGCCCGGCTTTCTTCTGCGCTTTTGTGCGGAGGCCAGCCGGCAGCCGGTCCGACGGCCGGGTCCTTCGCGTATTCATAAAGGTCTTCCGCGTCGCTGTCCTGCCATGGCCGGAGGATCAGGCGCGCCGTTTCCAGGATCATAGGCTCCTCTTTTTGAAATAGGGGCATGGAGAATCACTCTCCATGCCCCTGTAAGGTATTCGGTTGGTATTACTTCGCTTCGTTGATCGCAGCCTGTGCAGCAGCAAGACGGGCGATCGGTACACGGAACGGCGAGCAGGACACGTAGTTCAGGCCGACCTTGTGGCAGAACTCGACGGTCGAAGGATCGCCGCCGTGTTCGCCGCAGATGCCGAGCTTGATGTCGGGACGGGTCTCGCGGCCAAGGGTCGCCGCCATCTTCACCAGCTTGCCGGCACCGACCTGGTCGAGCTTCGCAAACGGATCGTTCTCATAGATCTT